>JBDRTQ010000124.1:0-5428 GCA_043823885.1 Candidatus Eiseniibacteriota bacterium
TCTCGGACGCGGAGACGCTGTTCCTCACCGTCCTTCAGCAGGAGCCGGGCGACTTCGGCAGTCGGGCGAACCTCGCCAGCGTTTACAGGTCGACCGGCGAGTTCACGAAGGCGGTAGGGCAGTATGAAGCTCTTGTCGAGACCCAGCCCAGCAACCCCGACTTCCTCGGAGCGCTGGCCGACGCCTACAACGACGTCGGGAGATTCGATTCGGCGATCTCCACGGCGCAGCGGATGCTGCAGGTCTCCCAAGGCAACGGCAGCGCGTACGTCACGTGGGCCAAGGCTCTCGAGAAGAAGGGAACGCAGGCGGCGCAGCAGAAGCCGGGCGACTTCGATGGAGCGGTTTCGCTCTTCGGCCAGGCGATCCGCCAGCTCGAGCAGGCGAGAATGGACCCCAACTGGAAGAGCCACGCCAATCGAGAGATCGAGCGGCAGAACCAGCTGATCGAGGCCGCGCAGCTGGCCAAGCGCAGGGGCATCTGGGACGATCCCGACAGCTAGTGGCGAGGGCGTGATCCGCGGTGGTTCTCCCTGTGAGGGCGGACGTTCGCCCGGAGTCACCGACACGTGAGAACATGCGGCCGGCCTGACTCAGGGCCGGCCGCGCCACGAGTTGCATGAGAAAGGGGGGGGGCGGTGAGTGTCGTCTACATGGACCACAACGCGACGACGCCCATGGATCCTCTGGTGCTTGAGGCGATGTTGCCCTACTTCGGCGAGAGCTACGGAAACCCGTCCAGTCCGTACGAACTTGCTCGTGGCCCGCGTAACGCCGTGGAAGATGCCAGGGAGACAGTGGCTTCGGCCATGGGATGTACGCCGCGAGAGATAGTCTTCACGAGCGGTGGCACGGAGTCCGACAACACCGCTCTCAAGGGCGTCGCCTTCGCCAACCTCGAACGGCGGGGCCACATTGTTACAACGAACATCGAACACCACGCCGTCCTGCACACCGCCGCCTATCTCAGGGACAGATTCGCCTTCGACGTTACGTTCGTGGGCGTCGATGGGACGGGAACGGTCGACCCGGCGGAAGTGGAGCGGGCATGCCGCCCCGACACCGTGCTCGTATCGGTCATGCTGGCGAACAACGAAGTCGGAACGCTTCAGCCGGTCAGAGAGATCGCGGCGCTCGCCAGAGAGCGCGGCATCGTCGTTCACACGGACGCCGTGCAGGCGGTGGGCAAGGTGCCCGTGGACGTATGCGAACTCGGCGTCGACCTGCTCTCGATGTCATCGCACAAGATCTACGGTCCGAAGGGTGCGGGATTCCTCTACGCGCGTAAGGGCGTCACCTTCGACCCGCTGTCGCATGGGGGCAGCCACGAGTGGAGCGTCCGTGCCGGAACGGAGAACGTGCCCGGCATTGTGGGGCTGGCCGCCGCTCTCAGGCTCGCGGTCGACGGAATCCCGTCTGAGAGCGTGCGTCTCAACGACCTGACCGTTCGCCTTGAGGATGGCATTGTCGGCGGAGTCTCCGAGGTGTCCATCAACGGACACCCGACGAACAGGCTTCCCGGCACGCTCAACGTCGCGCTCCACCATGTCGAGGGGGAGAGCATCGTCCTTGCGCTCGACATGGAGGGCATTGCCGTGTCGACCGGCTCGGCATGCACGACGGACTCGGCCGAGCCGTCACACGTCCTCTCCGCGATGGGCGTCCCCGCGAACATCGCGCAGGGGTCTGTCAGATTCGGCCTGGGACGTTCGACGACACGCGCCGACGTCGAAAGGGTCCTCGCCGTCCTGCCGGGCGTCATAGAACGTCTGCGCTCGATCTCGCCGCTCTATCACCGAAAGGGATGACCGGAATGCGCTGGGTGGCTCTCGCGGCGCTCTACTTCGTTGCCGCGCTTCCACTGGTCACTGCCGCCGCGACAGGCGACGACGGAACGCCGCGTGTGCAGGTGAGCGAGGGAGACATCACGGTACTTCACCAGCCCGGGGACGAGCGCCCCGCCGCCCGGGTTCTCGAGGTGGCCGCGTCGCGTGGAAACGCCGTGGCGCTCAGAGCCGGTCTGTCCCGGCTCGGCCCGGTCAGGCTCTATGTCGCCTCGACGGACGAAGAGTTCCGGGCTCTCACCTACGGGGGCGTCCCGGACTGGGGAGCGGGTTGCGCGTTCCCGGACCGCGGTGTCGTCGTGCTGAGGAACCCGGTGGCCGCCCCCGACCCCCTCAGGATGGAAGACGTCGTCGTGCACGAGATCGCCCACGTGGCCGCGGGACGCGTCCTTGGAGCGGTGCGGGTTCCGCGCTGGTTCCACGAGGGCATCGCGATGACTCTGGCGGGGGAGTGGCGGTTGCCCAGTTCGCCGGCCCTGGCGGCCGCGGCGGCAAGCGGCGATCTCATCCCACTGGGCGAGCTCGATGCGGCCTTCCCGGCGAGCTCAGCCGACGCCATGCTGGCCTACTCCGAGAGCTTCTATGCCGTTCGATTTCTGATGGAGGAGGCGGGGTCGGCGACGCCGGCGGAGCTCCTCTTTGTGACCGCGTCCTCGGGCAGTTTCGAGGAGGGTCTGCAGGCGCTGTGCGGGCGCACGCTCCCGGTCTTCGAACGGGACGCGGTGGCGTCGTTCCGAAGCCGCTTCGGATGGGGCCTCTTCCTCTCCCGCTGGAACGTGTTGTTCGTGGTGCTCTCGCTGCTTCTGCTCACAGGCGGTCTTGTGCGACTGGCCCGCTCTCGCAGGCAACTCAGAGAGTGGGAGGCGGAAGAGAGGGGACGCTCCGTGGGCGGCCCGCGTGCGAGTCGCGACTCGCAGTCAGGATGGAGCTAGGCTGCGGCCAGGGCGCAGCTCGCGGGTGATTCGGTTTGACTCCCGGTGGAGGCGTTGCTATACTGCCCCGAGGAGGTCGGAGGGCTAGACCTAATTGGTAAGGCAGCGGTCTTGAAAACCGCCGGGCTTACGCCCTTGGGGGTTCGAGTCCCTCGCCCTCCGCCATTTTGTATCTTTGACAGCCGTTCTCGATCGGAGAGGTGCCCGAGTGGCTGAAGGGAGCTGCCTGCTAAGCAGTTGTACGGGTAACTGTACCGAGGGTTCGAATCCCTCCCTCTCCGCCAGACATCAGAAGCGCCCATAGCTCAATTGGATAGAGCGTCTGGCTACGGACCAGAAGGTTGGGGGTTCGAGTCCTCCTGGGCGTACCAAGAGCGCCTCCTCTCCGCCGGGAGAGGGGGCGCGCCTCACGTGCACGCCGGTCCCGAGCGCGTATGGGAGCTTCACGAGTCCGTGGCCCGCCGGTCACCCGTGGTTTTTAGGTTGCGCCGCGCCCCGTCGTCTGCTATCAGGGTGTCGAGCGGAGCACACGCGTGTTCCCAGACAAGAGGAGGCCTCAAATGAAGGCACTGCGCGCAGTCGTGGTGTTGGCGGTGTTTGGAGTCGTCGGTCTGTTGCTTGCCGGGTGCTCAGAGACGAACAGCGCCGACGGAGCGCCGACGGCCGATGAGCTGTTCTCGCAGGGCGTGACCTACCTTGAGGACACGATGACCGACGCTGACCTGGACCAGCCGCCCTGGGAATGGGACGTCGACATGGCGGAGGCCAACGCCTACTTCGAGGACGCGCTGGGCCTCGATCCGGACCACTGCGGAGCGCTGCTGCTGGCAGCGATAACCAGACTCGCTCTCGTGTTCCAGGATCCGGACCTCGCGGACATCGTTGAGGAGCTGTTCCCCGACGAGGGACGCGGTCCGGACGGTCCGGGGACGTTCCTCTTCCGTGCTCTCAGGAAGCCCGACGTCTACGCAGCGGCAAGACGTCTGATGGCGTCCGGCGGGGACTACCTTTCGTTCTCCGATCTTCAGGACTTCATCGAGTCGGACGTTCTCCCCGCTCTGGATTACGCCGACGGCAATCTGACGCAGTTCGAGGACCAGGACTGCGTCGTGCTCCTCCACGTCGAGATTGAGGAGCAGCGCGCGGCCGTCGAGATCGAGATCGACGTTTCGGACGTGTTCCTCATGCACGCGCCGCTCGACATGCTTCAGTCGATGCTGTACATGGTCGTCAGCTACAACGTCGACGTGGCTGGAGGGCAGACCCTCCAGGAACTCATCGACGACGATCCTGACTTCCTCAGTCTGAGGCCGGGAGACCATATGGCGTCAGCCTACACGGAGCTCTTCGAGATGGAGGACCATCTGAGCGACGGCGCCTGGTCTCTGGCGAACGAGACGGACCCCCAGGACACGGACCTCTTCACGAACAGCGACGACGAAGGTTGGATCCCGCTCGGCGAGGGCTTCGCAGACACGCTCTCCTCGATCGCGGCGGAGATGCACGATGCCCTGACGAACGGGCTGAGCTTCAACCCCGCGGACGACACAGGTGATCCCGGCGCGCCGGACATCGACATACTTGTCGACCTCGAGGAGCTCTTCACCGACCCACTCGACCCGGTGACCGACTACTTCCCGGCCCACACCTGGTTCGACTCGATGACCATGGACGTCACGGAGCCCATCGACTTCCCCGACCCGACCTTCAGCAACATCACGCCGGGGATGACCGACGGCGACTGGGGCGACGTCTTCGATTGGCTCAACGAGGACTAGCAGGACGGCGCAACCGCCGGGCGAACGGTGCGACGGAGCCGTGAGCGCCGGACAGGCCAACTGAGTGCGTTTAGGGACGCGGACATTGCAGTATGTCCGCGTCTCGCGCATTTGGGGACCACGGGGACCCCCGCCAGGGCGATCGGGCGCCGGATGCCCCTGAACGGGGGGATTCTACCCCACGGAGCCTTGACAATCTGCACCAGGCAGGCAATTCAGGCACGGACTGTGCTCACCTCCTATACGGGGTAGTTCCCGAATCGACGAGACACACAACCTGGCAGCTCCTTCGTTGGAGGTTCCGTGCCCATACTTAGCCATACGTCCGACGCTCATCTCGGCGCTCCGCTCGGCTGGCTCGGCCCGCGAGCCGCGGAGCAGCGCGAGGAACTGAGACGCACCCTGAGCAAGATCGTTGACCTGGTGATCGACCAGCATGCCGACGCGCTGGTGATCGCGGGCGACCTGTTCCACTCGAATAATCCTTCAGCGGCCACCGTGCGGTTCGTGTTGAGGGAGTTCTCGCGGCTGACGAGCGAATCGAGGGCGAGCGTGGTCCTGCTCCCGGGGTCACACGATTCCCTCGGCATCGAATCGGTCTATACGAGCTACCGGTCGGAGTTCGGCAAGCTGGAGCGCGTGGCGGTACTCGGCCTCGATGGCATCAACTCGGTGGTGGTGGAGCACGCGGGACTCGTGATCCACGGCGACCCACTCTGGAGCCCGCGGATCGGCGACAACCCGACCGCGTTCGTGCCTGACCCGCGATCTGCCTACAACGTGGCGGTCGTGCACGGCTCCACCGACGGCGGAGAGAGCGAGGACGGAGCGCCCCTTTCGGCAGTAGACCTGCCCAAAGGGGACTGGTCCTACT
>JBDRTQ010000125.1:0-3766 GCA_043823885.1 Candidatus Eiseniibacteriota bacterium
CGTCCGGTGGAAGCTATGATTACAGTTTCAGAGACGGCTATCCCATACTGACGTGCGACCCCGCGATCACGACCGTCGTGCGACGCGCTTCGCAGGAGCTGTTCGGGAAGCGGAGCGTCGTCGAGATCGAGGAGCCGTCCATGGGCGGTGAGGACTTCGCCTACTTCGTCAACGAAGTGCCCGGCATGATGTTGCGTCTAGGTACTGGCAACAAGAAGAAGGGCATCGTGCATCCCTGGCACCACCCCCAGTTCGATATCGACGAGAAGGGTCTGTGGGTCGGCGCGGCCGTGATGGCGCGCGCGGCCAGGATCTGTCTCGAGGAGCTCTAGTCGGGAGCATGGAGCGTGACCGACGTGCCGGCTGAAGGAGGGGGAGCGACAGGATGGCCGAGTTCGATCTCATAGGCAGAATCCGGCGCGTGGTCGGGCCACCCGGCCCGGGGACGCTGATCGGTATCGGAGACGACACAGCGGTCTACGAACCGCCGGGCCAGCTGGAGCTTCTGACTTGCGACGCGTTCGTCGAAGGCATCCACTTCCGCCGCGAATTCGCTACGTTCGAAGAGATCGGCGCGAAATGCATGGTGGCCAACATCAGCGACGTGGCGGCCATGGGCGGATTCCCCACGCGGGCTGTCTTCTCTATCTGTGTTCCCCCTGACATGACGGACGATGACGTGGACGCGCTTTATCGAGGCGCGCTCGCCGTGTGCGCTCGCTACGGCGCCGAGGTGGTCGGCGGGGACACGGTGAGTTCGTTGAGTGGCCTCGCGCTCTCGATTGCTCTGACCGGGTCCGCCGATCGCGACCACGTCGTGACGCGCGCGGGCGCAGTTGTCGGTGATGCCGTTGTCGTGACGGGGGAGATCGGCGGATCGGAGGCGGGCCTGCGCGCGCTAGTCGAGCGTCTGCGGGACGAAGGCGGGGTGTCCGACGCGAGGCGGCGACACCTGATGCCTGTGGCGCGCTTGGCCGAAGCCCAGGCGCTTATCGAGGTGGCGACGCCTCACGCGATGATCGACGTGAGCGACGGCCTGTCGTCCGATGTGTGGCACATCGCGGAAGAGAGCAGAGTAGGGATCCGGCTTGAAGCGGACCGGATACCTCTGGCGCCGTGCGCGATCGAAGTCGCCGGGCTACTCGGTGTCGACCCGATCGAGCTTGCGCTGGCGAGCGGCGAGGAGTTCGAACTCGTCGTCACGATCCCTAAGGCGGAAGTGGAGCGTGCCTCCGAGCACGTCGAGGCCGTGACCGGGACGAAGGTCACGTGCATAGGCGAGGTGGTGAGTGTGGAGGAAGGTTGCATTATCGTTCGTCGAGACGGCGTCGCGAGTCGGCTGGAGCGCGGCGGATACGAGCACCTCAAAGGAGGGGAGATCTCATGAAGACTCTGCTATGTGTTCTTGTTGCCATGGCGGTTGCGTCGCCGGTTGTGGCACAGACGTACATCACGGGCGATATCACTTCGTCGACTTCCTGGACTCCGGCGGGGAGTCCATACATCATCCAGGCCGATGTTGAGATCACCGGTAACAGCACGCTGAGCATTCAGGCCGGCGTCACGGTCGCGTTCGACGGCAACTACATCTTCGGGACGGCCTGGGGCAGCGCGCTCATCGCGACGGGGACCCTGGGCGACGGTGTTCTCTTCACGTCGAACGCGGGCACACCGGCGCCAGCCGACTGGAAATGGGTTGTCATCAATGGACCGAATCCGTCATCGTTCCAGTACTGCACGTTCGAGTTCGCCGAGCAGGGTCTGAGGGTGAGCTTCTCGTCGCCCACCGTGTCGCATTGCACGATACGCAGTTGCTCGAGCAGCGGGCTCTTCATCGGGGAATCGTCGCCGACTGTCCAGTACTGCGACATCTACGCCAATCGCGACGGCATCGGGATCACCGGGAACACGAGCAACCCTATCATCAACTACAACAACATCCACGACAACACGCCCTGGAACGTCTACGTGTTCAGCTTCCCGGAGCCCGCGGCGACCATCAATGCCGAGAGCAACTGGTGGGGGACGGACGTGGAGGGTGAGATCGCGCAGGAGATCAATGACAGCGCGGACAACCCTGCGATCTTCGCGACCATCGACTACACACCATGGTGGTTCGAGCAGCCGGTCGAGCAGGCGAGCTGGGGGAGGGTGAAGGCGCTGTTCGCGAGGTGAGGGGCTGGGGTGAGGCGGAAGCAGTAGGCCCGACGCTTGACTGCTCAACCATTGAGCATTGTCCCCCGGGGAAAGAACGCCTACGGGCGGGGCACTCTGAACAAGAGGGAGACACCCCCGCGAACAATTGTTGACACGCTGCACACCCTGTGATATCCTTAAGTTGTGCTGGGGAATGGGTAAGGCCTTCGACCTGAGCAGGGTTGTCGAAGGCCTATTTTTATCTGACCTAGCTGGAGACCCGAAGATGCGAGGAAGCCGGACAAACACAGGAAGCACGAAGGCTCTCGCCAACGGTGGGTTCCTCAGGACGGCGCGCCCCGGACTTCTGATCGGAACTCTGGTGCTGCTCGTCGCCATTCCTGCTCTCGCTGTCGCCGCCTCAACCGCCGAGGTGGTGACCACCCTGGTTCTTGACACTGCGCAGCTCGAATTCGCGCAGCACGAGGGGTACGATCTGGTATCGATCGAGGGCGCCGTCCACACGACCATACCCGCCGAGCCCATGCTCCCTGCGTTTTACGTCCGGCTCCTCCTTCCCCCCGGTGCCAGCTGCACCGACATAGAAACGTCCCTGAGCGGGACAGTCAGCATCCCCGGTAGGTTCGACGTTCTACCAGCGCCCCGGCCGGTCAGGCTCTCCTCGGAGAGGGAAACAGAAGTTCCCCAGCCGAGCAGCAGCACATATGACCCAGAGCTTCCTTACCCTCTGGAGGTGGCTCGACTGGCCGGGGTGGGTTCGATGGGAGGGTACCGTATCGCGACTGTCCGTGTCACACCGCTCCAGTACGTGGCCTCCACGGGTGAACTCACCCTTCACACCAACATAGAGATCTCCCTCGCGACCGAGTCGATGGACGAGGAAGGGGCGCGGTTCCTGGACAGCTCCGCGCCCGGCCTCGTCGTGACCTCCGCGGTCTCACGGATGGTCGACAACGACGAGGACCTGTCGCGCTACGCGACCGGCGTCAGGACGGGGACGAGGACCGAGGGCGTTGACTACCTTCTTATCACGCCGGCCGCGTTCGTTGATGAGTTTCAGCCTCTCGCCGATTGGAAGACGCTCAAGGGAGTGAAGGCCGAGATCGTGACTCTCGAGGACATCGAGGCCAACCCGCTCTACGCCGGTGTCGACCAGGCCGAGCGGATCCGGTCCTGCATCGAGACCTACCGGGACCTTCACGGGATCTCTTGGGTCCTTCTGGGCGGAGACACGGACGTTGTTCCGGCCCGCCATGCGTACGACTTCTTCTACGACCAGGGCATTCCCTGTGACCTCTACTACGCCGACCTGAACGGAACGTGGAACGACGACGGCGACGACAGGTGGGGCGAGATCGGCGAAGACGGCATCGACATGTACTCGGACGTCTTCGTGGGCCGCGCGCCCGTCACCTCGTCGGACGAGGTGACAACCTTCGTGGACAAGGTGCTCGCATACGAGGGCGCTCCGTTTCAGGTCTGGGACGACTTCCAGCTCGACATGCTCTTCCTCGGCGAAGTCCTGTGGGACTCGCCCGACCCCTACACGGACGGCGGCGTTGCGCTCGACATGATCGAGAACGAGTCGGTTCCGCCTCGCTTCACGCCC
>JBDRTQ010000126.1:0-2892 GCA_043823885.1 Candidatus Eiseniibacteriota bacterium
GGAGAATGCCCCAGAAGAGGACCCAGCGCTTGTGGCGGCCCAGTGTCGTCAGGGCCTCGCGGAAGACGTGCGACTCCTCCTCCATCAGGATCCGGGATTCATCGATCTTCTGTGCGGCCTTCCCTCGCAGCCTGTTGCCCAGAAACGCGGCGACGCTGTCGACCATGCGGTCGAAACGCCTCGGGTAGCGCAAGGTGACTATCAGCATCGTCACGATGAACATGAGCGGCAGCGCGGACAGCGGCCCGACTATTCTGAGGAATTTGGCCGTCCCATCCGAGCCCTCCCACCCGAGCGCCGTGAGCGTGGTGGCGCCGACCAGCACGAAGAAGAAGAAAACGCCCGGGACGAACCCCTTCACGAGCACGACCGCCGTCGCCCACCCGGCACGCACTCCCTTCCTCGTCAGAAGGAATCCCTGATAGGGAACGCCTGCCGCGCTGATGGGGATCAGCTGGCCGACGAAGTACCCCTCGATCGTAAGCTCGAAGGCCTCTATCGCCGTGATCTTCTCGTCCTGAGTTCCGTTGACCAGGACAAGAAGCGCCAGGGACTCGAACACCATCCTGAAGAACTCGGCGACGAAGAGGAGCGCGACCAACAGGCCCCCGAACGAGAGCACTCCACGCCAGGTCTCTTCGCTGGTCGTGACGAAGACGGTCACTGCCATGATCGCTATGCTGCCTACGACGAAGATCAGGGCGGCGCGTTGCAGCTTGGAGCGATCCAGACTGGGCGCGGTAAGTTCCGTCGACAGGGGACTCCCCCGGGTCAGTGGCACGGCGGACAGCGTATGGCTCAGCAACTATAGGGTCAGGTCTGATGGTGGTCAAGAAGATGCGGGGAGATTGTCGTTGCGGGGAGATGGCCTGTGGCAGGATGTCACCTGTAGGCGGCCTTGATCGCGCTCCAGCTGGCGGGCGCGGGCGGCTGTTGCTCGTCGATGCCGGTCACGACGTTCCAGGGTGTGAACTCCACGCCGTCTCCGACGGCGTCGCCCAGGCCGTCCGGATTGAGCGAGGGGTGGTTCGGTCCGCTGCCGTGCCCCCACCAGTTGTGTCTCGCGTCCGCGAAAGAGACCCCCGCGCCAACGATGGTCAACCCGACGCCGTTCCCGTCTATTTCGCAACTCGACACCGTGAGCGTCGACGTGTCGATGAGGATCCCGCCTGTCGATTCGATCGCGAAGTTGCGAAGAAGCGTTGTCCCGGTGATGACGGTGTCGGCGTTGAGCAACCACACGGCCCCGCCCGCCCCTTGCGTGCTGTTGTCCTGGATCTCGCAGCCGCGCATTTCGAAGGAGGAGTCGGAAGCGTACAGCCCGCCGCCGGAATGGACCGATTCATTCCAGTCCACGCTGGTGTCTGTGATGACAAGACCTGCCGAGCTCATGAGCGCGATGCCTCCGCCGAACGTCGCGCTGTTCCGGGTGATGGTGCAACCCTCGACAAGGCCGCCCGAGGCCGCCGAGCACACGCCGCCACCGCTTGACGCCGTGTTGTCATGAATGTAGCAGTCGCGGATGGTCGGGGTGGCCGTCACGTCCACCGCGATACCGCCTCCCATCCCTCCTACGGTGTTCAGGTGGATCTCGCAGCCGACGATGAGCGGGCTGGACTCACCCTCGAGCCACATGGCGCCGCCCGAGCCGCCGTCGTTGCCGACGAGCACACAGTCGCGAATGACGTGAGAGCCGCGCTCATTGTGGAACGCGGCGCCGTGGTTGCCGGCGTAGTTTCTGGAGAACACGCAATCTTCGAAGAGCGGTGAGGAATCAAGGCAGCGGACCCCGCCGCCGGAGCACCATGGTCACTGCCCTTCGGCGTGGCCGTTCTGAATGGTGAACCCGCGGACGACGGTCGTGGTATCGACGCCAGTGTAGATGCCAATGACCTGAACGTCGTCCCTTCCGTCCAGGATGGTCGCGTGCGGACCGGCCTCGCTCAGGAGCTTGATGCCGGGAGTGGCGGGCCACTCGAGATTGACGAAGTACGTCCCCGGGGCCACGATAACGGTGTCGTAGGGCGCGGCGGCCAGCAGCGCACTCTCTATAGTGGTGACATCGGCTGGTACGTGGATGACAGCGGACGAGGATACGACAGACAGGTGAATCAGGGACACGCAAAGCGTGAGTATTCGTAGCATCGCTACCTCCTCTCCATTAGTATACCACAATCATCTTCGGCGAGGCAGGGCTCCGGGGAAACGCGGGCCACAGACCACTTAGCACTGCCGAGGGAACGCTTCTTGCATTTGTCACACAGCGATCATTGCATCCGGGGCTATCGGGAGGTTGGTTTGTATAGACGGAACACAGGCACAGCGGTCACGCTGCTTCTGGGCGTGCTTCTCGTGTGCGTGCCCCAGGCCGGCGCCCGTCCGCTTCAGGGATTCGGCGCCGATACGGTCGGCGGTGCAGGTGGCGAGAGCTACGTGGTGACATCGCTTGCGGACTCTGGACCAGGCACGTTCCGCGACGCCGTCTCCGCCTCTAACCGCGAGATCTCGTTCGCGGTCGGAGGCACCATCGAGTTGGAGAGCACCGTCCGGGTCACGGGGCACCACCTGACCATCGACGCGTCGACTGCGCCCTCTCCGGGCATCACCATCACGGCCGCGCACGCCGGTGTCCTGGGAGCGCTCTTCGACATCCGCGGTGCGAACGACATGATAGTCAGACACATCCGCGTCATCGACGCTCCCGACCCGGAAGCGGGAGACAACCTCCGGATCTGGGACGGCGCCTGCAACATCGTCATCGACCACTGCTCCTTCCGCAGGGCAGGTGACGGGAACGTCGACATCTGCATCGACGCTCACGACATCACGATCCAGTGGTCGATCATCGCTGATACCGTCAAGAACTCGCTCATACGCACGGGCCTCGCGAAC
>JBDRTQ010000127.1:0-2130 GCA_043823885.1 Candidatus Eiseniibacteriota bacterium
GTTCCGGGTTCAGACGAATCGCGTGGACGGTCTTCGCCGCCTTCCACGCCAGCCTCTCGGCGACGTATCTGTCGCGAAGCCCCGGCTCGTGACTGCATCCGAGAGACCCCACGAGGATGGCGAGCGCCATGGCGCAGACCATACACGTCTTCAGTGTCCTGGGAGTGTTCATCACTCTCCCTCCCCGGGCTCAGAGGAAGGCCCTTCGTTGGCGGTGGCGTGCAGGTAGAACCTGGTAGCGGCTCCGACCGTCACGTAGTTGATGAACAGGATGACGACTATCCAAAGGAACATGCCCACCACGAGGAATTCGGGAGAGAACCTGTAGATGATCAGCGGGCTGTTTCTCATGAGCCAGGCCGGGAGCAGCTCGAGCGCCGCGGGGACCGCGACCAGGAGCAGGGTCGTCACTGGCTGGCGGAAGGCCAGCGCTACGGTGCTCGAGAGCGCGGCCCCGATCCGCTTGCCGTCGACGACCACGGCCGCGATGCCGTAGAGGAAGATGGCCTGCACGGCGATGACCACACCGATGAGCAGAAGGCGAAGCATCCTGAATCGCATGGGGCTTGAATCCGCGAGTCCTCCCCAGACGGACATCGGCACGCGGACGACCAGCTGGGAGAGCACGGCGACGATGATCGCCACCGCGAGGGCGGGCACGTACTTCGACCTGCCGACGGCAAGCCCCTCCGAGAGGCGCGCCTTCTGCTTGATGTAGAAGGACGTGAACAGGTGGACAGCCGACGCCGTCACCAGCGCGCCCAGGAACACGGACAACACGAGGTCCACTTGTCCGAGGGCGCTCCTCAGGGCCAGAAGGTTGTTGGGATAGTGAAGCGCCTGCTCTCCGAATCTCCAGCGCATCAGAGCCGGCACGAAGAGCCTGAGCGGAGGGAGGGTGAAGCCGAGCAACATCAGCAGAACAACGGTCTGAATGCCCGCGTAGATAAGAAAGGGCCCCAAAGCCGCTCTTCTGCGGAGCGCGCGAAACATCTCCGCCCAGCTCCAGACCAGTGCATTGAACTGCTGGACCACGCCCATCTAGCCCTCCCGGAGAAGCCTCCGACTCCCGTTCGCACGCGGCGGCAGTGTGGTCCGCACGCGCGGCAGCAATACGATCCCTACGCCCGGCTACTCGACTTCAGAGAACAGCGCGGGTATGCGCGGAAGCGCCTCTTCCGCGAAGTCACGCGCGGTGGACAGCGCCTCGTCAAAACCCCCGTCTCCCACCGCCACTGACACGCGGACGAACGCCCCGAACGTCACGTTCGACCTGACACCCGCTGTCGCCATGCGCGACATGAATTGATCTCTGTCGCCCGTCGCCAGATCTCCGGCCGTGTACCACCAGTAGACCGCCAGGCGCTTCTGGCCTCTCGCCTCGATGAGCAGCCAGTTCGCGTCGAATTCCTCGCCCTGGCGGGAGAGCGGCGTCAAGCCCCGGTCCACGACGCTCCATCCCTGCGCCGTGTAGCAGACGACGGGCTCGTGCGCGCCGTAGCGTTCGTTCTGATGGAATATAATGACGAACCAGACCGAGTTCCCGTGCTCGTCCACGTAGCGCCGCGCCAGCGTGTCGTCGGCGGCCAGTTCCTCGGTAACCACATCCGAGAACTCGAGGTCGACGCCGCGCCACGCGCTGAGTTCCATCGGGAACGCCTCGAGCGCCTCGGAGCCAAGCTCCAGACGGCGCGGGGGATTCAGCCGCACGTACAGCGCGGTAGCAGCGAGGAGAACCAGCACCAAGGCGACGCGAACAGACGTCTTCATGCGGCCTCCTCGCTCTCGGTCTCACATCTCAGGAGCTTCCTGACCGCGACCAGACCGACGAACGCGATCATGAAGAGCAGGAACCCCGAGAAGTCGTGAAAGAACCCCAACGCGGCGTCGATCCCCCAGATGTTGGCCACCACGCACAGCACGGAGATGCGGACGACGTTCGCGAAGACCGCCAGAGGCACCGCCGACGCGAAGAGCACGAGACGCTTCCAGATCTTCCCCTCGGTGAGGAACGCGAAGAGCGCCCCAAGCGCGACGAGCGCAATGAGAGAGCGGAGCCCGCTGCAGGGATCGGCTATCCTGAGCGACCCGGCCGGGATGTGTTTGGTCATTCCGTAACGTGCGAGCGGG
>JBDRTQ010000128.1:0-3644 GCA_043823885.1 Candidatus Eiseniibacteriota bacterium
GGAACTAGCCTACCTAGATTACCTCGATCAGGCGTCCTACGATTCGACTCTCATCGCGACGTGCCACGGGGCGGGCATGGCACCCACGTGGTATGGTGTAGCATTCAAGAGGGCGGGGATAGAGCAGTTCTTTTCTTCTGCCACGGGGCGCACCGGCCTTGACGGCGATGCGCTAGTTGCCGCCATGTACTGCAAGAGCTGTGAAGCCGTGGAGAGCTGGGGTCTCACCCAGGGTGATGATAACATGGGCGCGTACTTCTGTGCAGACTACGACATCGCGTGGGTCGATGGATGCCCTGAACTCCTGAGTGTGATGGACGTCCTCCAATGCAAGCTGCATCCGTGGCTGGATGCCACGGCCGGCGACGCCGCGTCCACCATTTCCTGCATGCAGCTGTATGGTGGCTGGGATGCGGAGAGCAATCGCTACTCAACGCTGCAGTCCTGCCTCAACCAGCATGCGTCCTTCGATGCAGCCTACGCATTCGATGATATCGTTTCGTTCAGAACGGCATCGGAGAGCGGATCGGTGCTCTTCTTTGTCATGGGCGTGGACTCATGGTCGGACGCCGGAACGAGGGACTGGAAGTCCTGGGACGTGGTGGCCAGGGTGAAACCACAGGGCGGACCAGGAATGAGCCAGTTCTACAGCGTTGAGGGAATCCCCGCCAAGGCTGTCTACCGGGTCGTCGAGGTCGATGCGCATGGACGACCGACGTTCTCTGAGGAGTTCGTCCGGAGCTCGCGCCCTCCTGACCACGACGTATGGCTTGCACATCCCACGATTGTAGCCACGGGCGAGGACAGCGATTGGAGTGGACCCGGGCAGTTGAGCAGATGGGACGGCGACGGCCAGCACGCCTACTCACGCGAGTTCGCCGTGCCCAGGCAGGATGGGTTCGTCGGGCGCCTTGACGGTCAATGGATTACGGGAGGGCGTGCGGACTCATCGGATTGTGCCGACATCGTGGTCTACACGAGTACTGCCTACGACAGCCTGCTGACACCGGTCTGGGATCATCTGCTGCAGTACCGGCATTGGAACAAGGTGCTGTACTTCACCGGTAGCTCCGAACTGGAGGATGCGCGGGAGGCCTACAACGATGTCTACTTCGCCAACGTTGCCTACAACCAGGCATCGGGAACTCAGCGCTTCCCTGCGGACGACCCAGGACCGCTTCTTCTCATTGTAGGGGACAGCTACTCTGGCGACGGCATGGACTGGGACATCGTGGTCGATCACATCCTGTTCGCCGACTCCTACGGGCGCTGCATAGGGAGCTGTCACTCCGATCGTGACGCGACGGAGATCACCGGTACTGGAGAGAGGATTGGCCCTGTCCACAGGATTCCAGCCAACACCGTTGCCGAGGTCACCCGCGCCTGTCAGGCGGCGGATGATTGGAATCACCAAGACTACGTGGATCCTGATCGTCGGGTCATTCAGATCGTCGACAATGTCTATGGAGACGTTACTGTGGACTACCCCGTCGAGATGGCAGAAGCTGCCGCGGCGAAGTTCCTGACCGAGGGCTACGTGGCCAGGCCGGCGCTGATCGAGAGCGACTTCGATCCGGGGGACTGGCAGAGCAAGCGCGCTGCGTTCAACGCTCAGCTTGCCGACGGTGCCGCCGTGCTGTGGGGCTACTCCCTCGACGCGACCACGCGGCTCAATTGGACCTCCCACTTCGTTGGTCCCCCGGACACCACAGCGCACACGACACGACAGCGCCTCATAGCCTTCCTGCCAGTGTGCAATACCGTTGCTGTGAATTACTCGGACGCTTTTGGCGAGCCACTCGCGGAGCGGTGGCAGTTCTTCGACCCGCGCTTCACGCAGATCGCCGGAGTGGTCGGTCATCTTGACGGTGGGTGGGAACATCAGCACCGAAAAGCCGAAGAGCTGTACATCGACGCTTGGTTGGAGGCTCCCAAGAAGGCGACACTCGGCTGGGTTGCCTGGCGTGCAGCGAAGATGGCCGAGGAGCAGGGGTTGGATTGGATGGCGGACTACCTGAGGTCGACCGGCACAATCGGTGCCTATGTGCTCGCTCGCCCGCTGGAGGACTGGAGGTCGTCGATTACCCTGACAGACCACGATGGCCTGATGTTCTGCCCATCAGGCTGCGGGACAGGTGTCGATTCGATCACGGCAGTGGTCACTGCCAGAGATGTGACGACAGGTGAGCCTCTGCAGGGGATACCGCCGGAGCAGATAAGGGTGTATGCGGTCCCCTCGGATGTCTCCGGTTCTTTCGCCTTCCCCTGCTCTGACGATTCGCTTGGTCCGTACCGCTGTCTCATGCCTCCGGACTCCACTGACGCGAACGGACAGGCCTTTGTACCACTGGCGAAGATCGGCGGCTACGACACCCTCGGGTATGTAGCTGTGATGATTGACGACGGTGCGACCACGCAGTTCCGCTCAACACGCATCACCTTCAAGTCGCCGGACTATGATGCCGATGGCGATGTTGATCCGGTGGATCTTGGCGGCTTCGTCTCCGATTTCGGTCAGGGCACGTGGCGATCCGACTTCGACTGGGACGGTGACGTTGATCCCGTGGATCTTGGGTTGTTCTCCGCGCACTACGGTCACGATTGCTGGAGTAGGCGCACGCTCAAGATTCCACCTGAACTGGTTGCCCAGCTCGGTCTGATGCCGGCGGACGAGAGCATCACGGAGCTGCCGAGCTCATATTCGCTGGGGCAGAGCAGTCCCAATCCGTCCAATCCTGTCACCTTGATCGGCTATGCCGTTCCGCCCCCCGGAGGTAGGGTGACAATCGAGGTATTCGACGTGGCCGGTCGCCGCGTGACCACCCTGGTGGATGTCGAGACTGATCCAGGCTGGTATGCAGCTACTTGGGACGGCACAGCGGACACCGGAGAGAAGGTAGCTTCAGGAGTGTACTTCTATCGCATGAGTGCTCCGGGATTCGCTGACAGGCGGAAACTGGTTCTTCTGAAGTGACGGTCGCGTCTCCAGCTTGTTTCCATCAGCGTGGGGCTCCGGCTAGGCGAGACCGGAGCCCCTTCGGGCTCGGGCGGCTTGGAGGTTTGGCCACTCCGCGTCAGTTCGGTGAGGAGCACCCCCCCCATAGGATCGGGCGTCCTGTTGAGACGCCCATCTTTGCCGGGGCCACGCGTTCGTCGTGGGTCAACCGTGTGGCCAGCCACGGGCGAGTAGGAGAGCGACCTCAGCGGTCCACACAGCCACGTGTTTCCAACTCTCACACATTAGGGACGCCAGCAAGCGAACGCCCGCCAAACGGCGGGCTTTCGCTTGCTCGTGCCCGATGGATGCTTCGCACCAGTCGGGTTCGACCGCCCTGCGCGCTGAACAGCGCGCCCTCACAATGGAGGCCGCGTCAGCGGCCAACCTTGGGCAGGACCGGCCCGGAGGGCCGGGCAATCCCGTTGGGGACGCCAACGCAGAGACCCCGCCCGGATGGGCGGGGTCCTCCGCGTTCTTGTCCTCTACTGGCCGGGCCCTACCGAGTCCGGTGAACGAGAAGAGCGCCGTGGTCGCGGCTCTCGGGGCTCACGTAGAAACCCTGGATGACGTGACTTTCGTTCGGAAGGACCAGACCCAGCGAAGCCAGCTTCTTCAGCGTGGGGTCGAGCGGCTCGCCGCCGCGCGT
>JBDRTQ010000129.1:0-5651 GCA_043823885.1 Candidatus Eiseniibacteriota bacterium
GCGCGCTAACCGGGCTGCGCCACGCCCCGTGCGGCTGCTAATCAAACAGACATGATATTCTGCATTGGCAGAGAAGTCAAGCGCCGGCTTGCCTCGTAGACTTGCCTCGTAGGTTTGCCTCGTGTGCCGGCTTGCCTCGGAGCCCATGAGAACGAGGCGCCGCGCCCGTGGTGGCCACGCATGCGACAGGTCAGAACGATACGGGCCCACGATCAGAACGCCCGTTCGCCAGGCGCTTTCACACAAGGACTCCTCAACAACGCGCAGCAGCCACCTGGATCACGGCTGCTCGCGCCTCTCCCTCACCCAGCTGTACAGCACCGGGGTAACGAAGACAGACAGGAGAACGACCAGCATGCCGCCGAAAGAAGGGATGGCCATGGGCACCATGACGTCGGAGCCCCGGCCGACGGAGGTGAGAACCGGGAGGAGAGCCAGAATGGTAGTAGCGCTCGTCATGAGGCACGGCCGGATGCGGCGCGACGCGCCCTCGATGACCGCCTGCCTCACGTCGCGCGCGCAGGATAGCTCCCGGGACGCGCACGCCTGGTCGAGGTAGGTGGCCTGCACGACGCCGTCGTCGGACGCGATCCCGAAGAGCGCGAGGAACCCGACCCACACGGCGACCGACAGGTTCACAGGGTGGATCTGGAAGAGGTCGCGCATGCTCGCGCCCATGACGCTGAAATCCAGGAACCACGGCTTGCCGTAGAGCCAGAGCAGGATGAACCCTCCCGCCCAGGCAACGGCGATGCCGGAGAAGACGATCAACGAAGTGGTGATCGACTTGAACTGAAGGTACAGGATCATGAATATGATGAGGAGGGCCAGCGGCAGCACCACGGCCAGTTTCTTCTGGGCCCGGACCTGGTTCTCGTAACTGCCTGCGAACCGGTAGCTCACACCCTCCGGAACGTCGAACCGGCCGGACTCCCGCATCTCTTCAAGGTAGGCCCCGCACATCTCGACCACGTCGACCTCCGGGAAGCCCGGCCGGCTCCCGAACGTCACGTATCCCACGAGCGCGGTGTCCTCGCTCTTGATGGCCTGCGGTCCGCGCACGTAGCGGATCTCCGCGAGTTCCTTCAGCGGGATCTGGGCCCCGCCGGGTGCGGCCACCAGCACGTCGCCGAGTGATTCGATACTGTCCCTGAGCTCGCGAGCGTAACGCACGCGAACGGGGTAGCGTTCCCTTCCCTCGACGGTCGTCGTCACCTGTCGCCCGCCTACGGCGGTCTCAATGACCTCCTGCACGCTCTTCACGTGCAGGCCATACCTGGCGATGGCCTCCCTGTCGATGTCGATCTCGATGTAGGGCTTCCCCACTATCCTGTCCGCGAGGACCGACCCCGAATCGACGGAGGGAACCTCTTTGAGCAGCGTCTCGATTTCGAGCGCGACCTTCTCGATGGTCTCGAGGTCGGGGCCCCTCACCTTCACGCCCATGGGCGCACGCATGCCGCTCTGGAGCATCACGAGCCTGGTCTCTATCGGCTGCAGCTTCGGCGCCGACGTCGTGCCCGGGATGCGCCCGGCCTTCACGATTTCCGCCCAGATGTCGTCGGGGCTCTCGATCTCAGGCCGCCATTGCCTGTAGGGCCGCCCACGCCTGTCTGGGATCAGATCACCGAACTCGTCTCGCGGGTACTCGTCCGTCTCCCTGTCGTAGCGAAAGAGCAGAACGCGTCCCCGCTCGTCGGAGGCGTACTCGGACTTGTAGTTGATGACCGTCTCGATCATCGAGATGGGCGCGGGGTCCAGCGGGCTGTCGACGCGGCCTATCTTGCCGACGACGCTTTCGACCTCGGGAATGGCGCCGAACGCCATGTCCTGCTTCTGAAGCACGTCCAGCGCCTCGCCGATCGAGGCGTGCGGCATCGTGGTCGGCATCCAGAGGAACGAACCCTCGTCCAGCGGAGGCATGAACTCGCGACCGAGACCGGGGAACGCGTGCGCCGGACCGGACCAGAGCGCGCTCGAACGGACGCCGTTCTCCGAAACGCCCAGACCCGCGAGCCCGACCGGAATGAACCCGAACACGCCGTCGAAACCGAGCCAGATGAGTCCACCCAGGAGAACCAACGTGATCGGAATGGCAATGAACTTCTTCTTGTTGTCGAGACACCACCCGAGCACGCGCGGATAGACACGAGCGAACAGCTTGAAGAACGCCAGCAGCGAGCCCAGCATCAGGGCAACGAGGAAGAAGTTGGGGAAGAACGCTCTACCCAGACCCAGCGGCATCCAGTTGCGCGTCAACGTGAGAACCACCAGAAGTCCCACGAGCGCGAGCGGGGTGATCTCGGGCAGAACCACTCCGCGTCGGGCCAGCGGCGCGGCCACGAAGTGCCTGATCCCCATAAGCGCCACGATGAGACCTGCCCACCACGGGGCCACGAAGGCGAGCGCCACACCCGCCGCCAGAAGGAGAGCGTGTGCCAAGTCGCGCGAGCGCGACCGCCCCTCGAGGCGTTTCTCCCCGTGCTTCCTCAGCACCAGATGGGCCAGCGGAGGCAAGACGATCAGGGCGACCAGCACGGAACTTGCAAGAGCGAAGGTCTTCGTGTACGCGAGCGGCCTGAAGAGCTTGCCCTCGGCGCCGGTCATGGCGAACACGGGAAGGAAGCTGACCACCGTCGTCGATATGGCGGTGAGCACGGCGCCGCTGACCTCCGAGGCCCCGCGCTGAACGATGTCGAGCCTGCTCTCAGAGGGATCAGCGTCGCGCAGATGCCTCAGTATGTTCTCAGTGAGGATGATGCCCATGTCGACGATGGTACCGACGGCAATGGCGATCCCGGACAGCGCTACGATGTTGGCGTCGACCTTGAAGGTCTTCATGCCGATGAAGCACATCAGCACGACGAGCGGCAGCACCCCGGAGATCATCATCGCACCGCCGAAGTGCATGACCATGACGATGACTACGATGATGGTGACGAGGATCTCGAGAGACAGCGCAGTGTTGAGCGTGCCCAGCGTCTCGTGGATCAGTGCCGTGCGGTCGTAGAACGGGACGACCGCCACCTGCGAGACCGTGCCGTCTTCCAGTGTCTTCCTGGGAAGGCCCGAGCTGATCTCGTCTATCTTCTCCCGCACGTGGTCGATGGCCGCCAGAGAATTGTATCCGTGGCGCACGACGACGACACCGCCTACGGCCTCGGCCCCGTCCTTGTCGAGCGCGCCGCGCCGCGCTGCCGGCCCCCGCTGAACCGTCGCCACCTCACTGAGCATCAGAGGGACGCCGTCCGCGGCGGCAACCACGATGTTCTCGATGTCTTCTATGCGCTCGATGAAGCCGAGCCCGCGCACGACGTACTCGACGCGGTTGACCTCTATGGTCCTGGCGCCCACGTCTATGTTCGACATCCTTACGGCATTGACGACCTGCTCAAGCGTCACTCGGTGCGCGCGTAATGCGTAGGGGTCAACGTCTATCTGGTACTCCCGCACGAATCCACCGATGGAGGCGACCTCGGAGACACCCTCTGCCGACATCAGAGCGTAGCGGACGTACCAGTCCTGGATCGACCGGAGTTCCTGCGGGTCCCAGCCGCCCGCGGGATTGCCCTCGGCATCGCGGCCCTCCAGAGTGTACCAGAACACCTGGCCGAGCGCCGTCGCGTCGGGGCCGAGCATCGGCCTGACTTCTTCAGGGAGCGTGTTCGGGGGCAGGCTCGCGAGCTTCTCGAGGACGCGGCTTCTCGACCAGTAGAAGTCGACGTTGTCCTCGAAGATGACGTAGATGGACGAGAAGCCCAGGAAGGAGTAGCTGCGGACCGTTCTGACTCCCGGCATACCCAGGAGCGACACGGTCAGCGGGTAGGTTATCTGGTCCTCGACGTCCTGAGGCGATCTGCCCATCCACTCTGTAAAGACGATCTGCTGATTCTCGCCGATGTCCGGGATCGCGTCTACCGGAACGGGGTCTCGCGGCAGGCCTCCCATGTTCCAGTCGAATGGGGCAACCATCAGGCCCCACCCTACGACCAGCACCACGAGGAGCGCCACGATGGGCTTGTTCCTGAGGAAGAAGCCTATCATCGCGCCGAGCGCGGGCGATTCTTCGATGTGGTTTGTCCCGTTGTTCCGAGCCATTCCGCTCCCGTCATTGCCGGTACTAGTGGCCGGCGTGCCCGGTCTGAGGCGCCGGCTTCCCGTCTGCATCCGGACTCATCATGCTGGGCTTCGCCCGGATCTGCAGGGCGCTGTCGATCTTGAACGCGCCCTCCGACACGACTCGCTCTCCCTCGTGAAGACCCGAGATGACGACGTAGTAATCGCCGGCTCTTGGTCCGAGCACGACCTCGCGACCCTCGAAAGCTGGAGCGTCCGTACCGCTGAGTTCAACGTACACGACGGCCCGCTTGCCCGTGAGCAGCGGTGCGGTCGCCGGTATGACCAGAGGCGCCGTGCCGTCGTGCGCGTGGTGGGCCGAGCGCGCGGTCGCGCGGACGAACATGTCGGGCTTGAGCGCTCCGTCACCGTTCGCGACCTCCGCCCTCACCGTCACTGTCCTCGTGACCGGGTTCACCACCGGCTCCACGAATGACAGCGTCCCGGTGAACGTCCTTCCAGGGAAGGCCGTGGTCGCGAACTCGACGGGCTGCCCCTCCGAAAGCCAGGGCAGATCGGACTCGTATGCAGAGAGCTCGACCCACACGACCGACAGGTCGGCTATCGTGAAGAGCATCTGTCCCGTGGAAACGTATGAGCCCTCGGTGACGCCCTTCTCGACCACGGTGCCGCCCGTCGGGGACTCGATCGTCACGCGTGGCGCCGCCACACCGCGGCTCTCGATCTCGGCGACCTGAACTCCCGAGAGCCCCCACAGCCGGAGCCGTTCGCGCACGGCCTCAAGGACTTCGCTGGTCGCTTCGATCAGTCGTGGTTTGCCTGCGGCCACCGCGTCGCGGTGAGCACCGAGCGACTGAAGGAGCTCCTGCTGCGCCGCCAGCAGTGCGGGGCCGTACAGCTCGACCATGGGCTCGCCGGCCGTCACCTCGTATCCGACGTAGTCCACGTGCAGCCTCTCGACTCTTCCGGGCACCCACGCCGCGATCCGCGACACACGCCCCTCGTCGTAGGTCACTTTCCCCACCAACCCCACGTCCACACCTACGTTCATTCTCATTACGGGCGCGGTCTCGATCTCCATGAGCTTTCGTCCGGCCTCGGACACGGACAGGACACGCTCGCCCACCTCCTCGGCCGTGCCCTCATCCTCCACGGGAATCAGGTCCATGCCGCATATCGGGCAGTCGCCCGGACCGTCGCTGCGAACCTGCGGATGCATCGAGCAGGTCCACACAGAGCTCTCCGCCTCCTCCTGCGCGTGCCCGTCCGGGGGCTCGACGTCGCCTCCGCACGACGCCGCGAAGACGGCCGCGAGCAACAGAGCCGCAAGCAGCAGCCCGGCGCCCCTCTTCCGTCCGTAGGTCCGCTCGTTGCCGCGGCTCACGCGCATCGCTGTCTCTCCTCTCCCTCTGACGTGCCCCGGAGTTTATGCCCTAGTGGTCCGAACCCGTCAGCCTGACCAGTTCGGCCGCGGCAATGAGCGCATCCGCGCGCGAACGCGCGAGCGCCAGTTCGAACTCGAGCGCCGCTTCGTGCGCGGCCCCGAGCGCGTCGAAGTCGGCAGTGCCGGCGCG
>JBDRTQ010000130.1:0-3024 GCA_043823885.1 Candidatus Eiseniibacteriota bacterium
TCGCCGCGATCGATCCGCTGGCCTCGATGCAGGCTGTGGAGAATCCGGCCCTGGCAGGGCTGGGGGCTGAAGTGCGTGAGAAGCTCGCGCTCGTCATCGAGATCGTCGGAGCAGGCTGACCAGCATCTGCAGCCGCCGAGCTTGGGCCGCAGGCTACGCAGACGGGCTGGAAGAGAAGGGGGCTCAGCATGCACGGATTCGGTCTTGGCTTCCTCCCCATGATCTTCATCTGGTTCTTCTGGGTCATGGTCGTTGTGGGCGTTGTCCTCCTGGTTGTGAAGCTCATCTCCGGCAGCTCGAACTCAGGAGGCGCCGGGGGGAAGAACCAGAAGTCTGCCGAGGAGATCTTGAAGCGGCGCTACGCGAGGGGCGAGATCTCGAAGGCAGAGTACGATCAGATGCTGGCTGACTTGCGACGGTGAACGGGCCGTTCAGTCGCGGGTCGGGGGAGAAGATGCTACCGAAGAAGCAGCACGAGGCGTTCTCGGAGTTCTGTGACGCCGCCTACGGTGATGACGCGCTCGGTCCGAGGATGACGCTGATGCTCAAGCTGGCGACGGCGATGGTCCTGGGTTGCTACCCCTGAATGCAGCATTACCTTGGAGTTGCCAAGGAGCAAGATATCACAGAGGCGGAGATCGGCGCGATCGAGTCCATCGTCATGGCCGTGTCCGCGTGCCGCATTCGGACGCAGCTCAACGATGCTCGTTCGTTGGATGGCGATCAGAGCTAGAACCCTGCCGGCACCAACCCAACTTGCGTATGCAAGGGACGAACGCGGGTGATACCCGGCCCCGGGGGGGGGCGCTCTCCTTGTGTTCGGACACACGTGCATCAGTGGGCGGCAGAAGTCGATTCCGCCCTCGGCCGCCTGCACAACAGACAGCTGACGCGGCGGGAGATTCTGGGACACTTCGCGAGGCTCGGCATGAGCGATGTGGAGTCCCATGACTGCCTCGACAGAGACTCGGACCCCAGGGAGGGATCGAGAATCGAGCAGCTGGAGAATGTGATCGCGCTGATCACTGAGCGCGCGAATTCGAGACGGAGGTGGTGAGCTATGGAGTACGGGGCGAGGAACAAGATCCACGCTGTGGTTACCTCGGTCAAGTCCGGAGACGTCATGTCGCTCGTGAAGTTCGACATCGAGCGGCCGTGTTCAATGGCCTCGGTTCTGACGACGGAATCCGTCGAGGCGCTGGGACTCAAGGCCGGGGACGAGGTGACATTGATCGTGAAGGCAGTTCACGTTCTGCCGGTGAAGGAGTAGGCGTCGAGGACACCAGGATGGACACACTGGTGAGGGGCGGATCTCAAGCAGCCCCTCACGTCGGCATCGGGTGAGGTTGGAAAGGAACGCGAGCTTGAGCAACGATTTCCAGGACGGACTAAACGACCCGGAGGCGCCGGTGGCGGCGAGCCTGTCGGAACGCTCTATCTGGATGCCAAACCTCTGCTCCGCAGACTGAGACCCTCATGCGAGACCGACATCTTCTACAGCCGCGACGACAGGCTGGACAGGATCCACGCGGAGCGTCTGAGCTTCGCGACCTTCGGGAAGCACCCCTGAGCAATGGCGCCCCACTGACCGTTGACACTCCACTGAGCGCCGATTATGTTGTTCTTGATGCAGCCTGACGCCCGGGGAGGGCGCCCGCACGGGACCGTCACGTCCCGCGGGCAGCCGACCGACGCGTCATCCCCTAGCAAATGACCCTAGAGAGGAGCACCACGTGAGCAGCCGGACCCCCAACGAGACGCGGTCGAACCCGGGTGGCACCTTCGCCGCCGCGGTCGGTCGCGGACTGATACTTGGCGCCGCGGTCGGAATCACCCTGTCGGCGGCGTTTCTCATCTGGTTCCTGATGCGCAATCCGCTCCTGGTCGACAGCCTGGGGCTTTCGCTGCTGCTGTTCGTGGTTCTCCCGACCGTGACGTTCGGCATGCTCGGACTTCTGGTCGGCGTGCTCGCCGGAGTGCTGACGAGAGGGCGAACGCGCGGCCGCGCTGGCGCGTTCGCGCGCAGGTGGCTCGTCGCCGGTCTCGTTGTCGTCGTCGCCGTCTGCGCCGTCGGACGGGGCGTAGCAGCGATGAGTGCGCGGAACGGAGCGGGGCCCGGCCTCAAGCTCCTGCTGATCGGCGTCGACGGAGCGACCTGGCGGGTCGCGCGCCCCATGCTCGAACGCGGCGCGATGCCCAACATCGCGGCCGCCGCGGAATCCGGTTCCTCCGGCGTCCTCATGTCGATGTCGCCGATGTTCTCGCCGCGCATCTTCACGACGATCGCGAGTGGCAAGGTGGCGGACAAGCACGGTGTGCAGGGACCTTCCGACACAACAACGGACGCCGTGCTGGTCAAGCGCGTCTGGGACATCCTGTGGGAACAGAAGGGCTGGGACTACGGTCTCGTGGAGTGGTACGTGACCGGACCTCCGCGGGCGAGCCCCGGCGGGTTCTGCATTCCGGGACCTCCGGCCGTCACGCCTGAGACCGTCCCGCCCGAGCTCTCCTTCCTCAAGAGCATCGAGCGCAGCGCCGGCGGGAGCAGGGGCGGAGCGAGAGAGTTGGTCGGCCTCGCGTTCACGGCCGCATCCAGAGGCGCGACAGTATCGAGGCTGGTCGAACTCGCGGGCGTCGGTCTCATGAAGGTGCGCGGCGCGCCGAAACTCGACGTGTACCGCCGCCAGCATGCCGCCATCGTCGGGCTGACGACGGACGTGACGCTCTGGCAGCTCAGACGCGGAGACGTCGAGGTGCTGGCGGGCATCTATCGGTCGACCGACCGCCTGTCGCACTCGTTCTGGCGATACCACGAGCCCGAGGCCTTCGCCGACACCGACGCGGCTGCCCTGGACGAGTTCGGGAACACGATCGAGGACATCTACTCGCTCGTCGACGAGCAGATCGGCAGGCTGATGCCGTGTCTGGCCCCGGACGGCGTGCTGATGGTCTTCTCTGACCACGGCTTCCAGCCGTATCTCACCGTCCGCGCCGAGCCGTTCTCGTTCCGCACGGAGACGCTGC
>JBDRTQ010000131.1:0-2499 GCA_043823885.1 Candidatus Eiseniibacteriota bacterium
CTACGACAGCTACGAACATCTCTTCCGGGAGACACCGCTGTCGGCCGTCGAGGGCGCGAACACACCCGTGACCATGGCCACGTCCGATGGGCTCTACCTGAGCGTCCACGAGGCGAACCTGACCGATTACTCCGCGATGACGCTCGTGCCCGAGGACGGAGTCCCCAACGCGCTTCGCGCGGACCTCGTCCCGTGGCCGGACGGAATCAAGGTCGTGGGCCGGACTCCGCTGGCCACGCCCTGGCGGACCATTCAGATCGGGGAGCGTCCGGGTGACCTGGTCGAGTCTCACCTGATACAGAACCTGAACGAGCCCTGCGTCATCGAGGACACGTCCTGGATACGGCCCATGAAGTACGCGGGCATCTGGTGGAGCCTGCACATCGGGAAGGAATCGTGGCACGTGGGGCCGACGCACGGGGCGACCACGGAGAACGCGAAGCGCTACGTCGACTTCGCGGCCGCGCACGGACTAGACGCCGTTCTGATCGAGGGATGGAACACCGGCTGGGACAGGTGGGGCGCAAGGGGTGCGTTCGACTACGTGACGCCCTACGACGACTTCGACCTGGACAGTGTGGTGCGCTACGGGCGCGAGAAGGGCATCGCCATCATCGGACACCACGAGACCGGCGGGGATGCAGCCGACTACGAGGCGCGCGTCGACGAGGCATTCGACCTGTACAAACGAGTCGGCATCGACGCCGTCAAGACGGGCTACGCCGGCGGCATCTATCCGAGGGGACAGCATCACCACGGACAATGGATGGTGTTTCACTACAGGAAGATCCTCGAGAAGGCCGCGGAGAAGCGGATCATGCTGGACGTTCACGAGCCCATCAAGGACACCGGTGAGTCGCGGACCTACCCCAACATGATGACAAGGGAAGGCGTGCGCGGGATGGAATACAACGCGTGGAGCGAGGGCAACCCGCCCGAGCACACGACCATACTGCCGTTCACCCGCATGCTCGCGGGGCCGCTGGACTACACGCCGGGCATCTTCGACATCACGTTCGACGACCACAAGCCCGACAACAGCGTTCACACGACGGTCGCGAAGCAGCTCGCGCTCTACGTCGTCCTCCTGAGCCCTCTCCAGATGGCGGCGGACCTGCCCGAGAACTACCAGGGCAACCCGGCGTTCGAGTTCATTGAGCGCGTGCCCTGCACGTGGGACGAGACCCGCGTGCTCGACGCGGCCATCGGCGACTACGTGGTCATCGCCAGGCGGAGCGGCGACGAGTGGTTTCTGGGAGCCATCACCGACGAAAACGAGCGGATCCTCGAGGTGGACCTCAGCTTCCTCACAAGGGGGAACGGTGTCTGCCGGGCGCGCGTCTTCCGTGACGCGTCCACTGCCCACTGGGAGACCAATCCGACCGCCGTGGACATCTCGACGGTGGAGGTGGCGGCGGACGACAGGATGACGCTCGAACTCGCGCCGGGCGGAGGCGCGGCCGCGTACTTCACACCCGTTATCAGAGAGCGGTGAATGAGCCGCCCCGGAGAACCGGGTCCACGTGACAGGGGGAAACACTTGAGACGACGCAGTGTGAGACCGATGGGCGCGGCTCTGGCATCCGTGCTTGCGCTGGCAACGGCCTTCGTGGTCGTCGCGGCCGCGGAGGACGAGGGGCGCGATCTTCCGCCGGGCGAGAGGCCCCCCGCCACCGTGTTCGACCGCATCGCCGACGCCGGCGTCGCGGAGGACCACGAGGGGGCGGACTACATCGTCGTATACGACAGCACGGTCAATCGCGTGAAGTCGTCCGGCGTGACCTACACGGATGAGTACGTGCTCTACAAGGTGCTCACGCGAGCAGGCTGCAGGGACCGCTCGGTGCAGACGTGGCACTACGAACCCTGGAGCAGCTACGTGGACGTCCGGGAGGTCAACCTCGTCAGGGGCGACGAGAGGATCCCGGTCGACATCGCCGCGGTCCGCGAGCTGCCGGCCCCGCAGTCGGGCATCTACTGGAACGCCGCCATCAAGGTGATCCAGCTTCCGCGTCTCCAGATCAACGACGGCGTCGAACTCAGGGTCTTCAGGAAGGGCTACAGCTACGCGCTGCTCACCGAGGGCGGTGAGGGCGCAGGGACGGCGAGCGGCGCGCCCGAGAGCGCGTCACCCGGGAACGACGTGCCGGGTGACGAGAAGTACGTCCCACCCATGCCCGGCGAGTACTTCGACATAGTCCTCTTCCAGTCCAGCGTCCCCATAGTCGAGCGTAGGTACGAGCTCAGCCTGCCCGCCGACAAGCGGCTGCACTCCCGCATCTACAACGGGCCGCTCTACTCCAGCACGGCCTACTCGGCCGACAGCACGCGGTATGTCTGGTGGGCACACGACGTGCCCACGCGGCCCAGCGAGCCGCGCGCCGCGGGGTCCAGCGACGCTGTGCCCAAGGTCGTGATGGCCACAGTCGAGAGCTGGGAGGCCAAGAGCCGCTGGTTCTTCGACGTCAACGAGGGCCAGTTCGACGTCACGCCCGAGAT
>JBDRTQ010000132.1:0-3687 GCA_043823885.1 Candidatus Eiseniibacteriota bacterium
ATCTCGGGCGTCTGCAACGTGCTCGCCTCCATCAAGACGGCCAAGTTCTACGAGCTCAGGGAGAGCGACAGCGTCTTCACGATCGCCACGGACACGATGGACCGATACCACTCCGTGATGAGGCAGCTCAATGACGCCTACGGGATGATGGACGAGGCCGAAGCCGCGGTCAGAGCCGTGTCCATCTTCCACAACGCCAGGACCGACTGGTTCAGCGAAGGCACCCGACACGCGCGGCAGAGTTGGTTCAATCTCAAGTACTACACATGGGTCGAGCAGCAGGGCAAGACGGTCGAAGAACTGGACGCCCAGCGGGACCCCGAGTTCTGGCTCAAGGAGCAGGCGAAGGTTGAGGAGACGGACCGCAGGCTCCGCGAACTGCGGGGGTAGTGAGTGGGCTGTTTCGGAACGGCAGATGTCTTCCAGATAAGGAGGATGACGATGTTCCGGTCGATACTCGTTGTATTTCTGCTTTGCGCTGTCCTCGCTTCGAGCACTTCGGCACGAAGAACATCGTTCTGAGGAGCGACGCCGGGGCCGAGTTCACGATCATCGACCTCGAGAACGTGCTGGGCAACCGCGCGTTCCAATTCATCTCCAGCGGCCAGGACACGACCTGCGTCATCGACGGCTTCACCGTCACCAACTGCCTGACGAGCGACGCGCACGGAGGTTCGGGCGCGGCCGTCTACATGAGCTCCGTCAGCCCCAAGTTCATAAACATGGTCTTCTCGAACTGCGACTCGACGGACCGGCCGGGCGGCGCCATCTACATGTTATCCGTAGGCTCGCCGGTCTTCCGCCACGTACGTTTCGAGAACTGCCACGCCGCCAGCAATTTCGGGGGTGGCGCGATCCGCTGCGAATCCGGGTATGCACCCTTGTTCTACGACGTCACCTTCGAGAACAACGTTGCCGATGCCTACGGCAGGGGCGGCGCGATGACCATGACCTACGTGACCGCGGCGTCATTCAGACGTGTGACGTTCGTTGGCAATACTTCGATGAATGGAGCGGGGGCGCTGGAGCTACAGAATTCGCCGGCCACACTGACGCACGTGACCTTCGCACGGAATCACGGCAGCCTCGGCGGGGCCATCTTCTGCTTCAATTGCAGCCCCACTATTACGAATTCGACCTTCTTCGCCAATTCGGCGGACGGTGATGGCGGGACTCTCTACTGCCAGAACTCCTTCCCCGTCATCCGCCAGTGCGTCTTCTCGCACACGGGGTGGAGCGCGCGAGAGGGGGCGGAGCAGCCGGCTTCCGGGCGCGGCCTCGCTTTCTACTGCGACGGCACCAGCTACATCGACCTACTTCAGGTTTGCTCCTACGGCAACGAGGGCGGCGACGGCCTCTGCGGGATAGAGCCCGGCGGCGGGCACGTCATAAGCGAGCACCCGCGCTACTGCGACATGCTCACGGACGACCTGACGCTCTCCAGCGACTCTCCCTGCCTCCCCACTGGCAACCCCTGGAGCGCCACTCTCGGCGCGTGGGGCGAGGGCTGCTCGAATCCCGTCGTGGAAGCGACCAGCTGGGGCCGCATCAAGGCACTGCACAGGTAAGCCCGCCGGCGGGTCTACCGGCCGGCAGAAGGCAACGATCACGCGGCGGAGAAATCCGCCGCGTGTTTCTTGACTTCTGGCCCACTCCATGCTAAAGTAAGAGCAGGCTTACTTTGTGAGGGGAATCATGCTTACCGCGCGATCGGCAGACTATCTGGAGACCATATACGTCCTGTCGCTGGCGAACGACACCGTCGGTGTCTCGCAAGTGGCGGCAGAACGCAGTGTTACGATACCGACCGCGCGATCGGCCGTTGTGAGGCTCCGGGGCGCGGGTCTTGTCCGGCAGGAACGGTACGGCAAGATCCTCCTGACCGAAAGCGGCAGAAAGCGTGCGGAATCCGTCTATCGGACGCACAGGGCCATGTTCCGGTTCCTCCACGAAGTGCTGGGGGTGGACCCGGAGACGGCCGACTCCGAGGCGTGCAGACTGGAGCACGGCCTTTCCGAGGACACGCGAGCGCGGCTCGTGGAGTTCCTGGACCGTCAGTGCTCAGATGATGAGTGCGGGTGCTCGGGCGATGGTTGCGGGTGCTCGGGCGATAAGGACGATCCTGCGGACAAGTCGGAAGGCAGGTAGCTCATGGAGAAGGTCATACTCGGAGTGATACTGGTCGTCGCCGTCTCGGTCCTCGTCAGGATCGTGTGGCGATCCGTCGCGCGAGCGAACGACCCGTCCAGGCCACCTTCCTGTGGCAGCTGCCCATTCGGCAGTAAGTGCGAAATGCAGGACCGACCACACATCGATGAATGCGGGAGCACGTGCGATGACTGATGGCCCCACCGTTTCTCTCTCGACCCTGAGTCCCGGCAGCGCGGCATTGGTCGTCGCCGTCGAGGGCGAAGGTGCGTTTCGGATGAGGCTCATGGACATGGGCTTCACCAAGGGAGCGCTGGTCCGCGTCATCAAGCATGCCCCGTTCGGCGACCCCATCGAGTACTGCATCGGGGGCACGCACGTGACCTTGAGAGTACAGGAAGCGAAGGAGATCATCGTCCAGCAGGTCGCTCCCCAACCCTACTGCCCCAGGCACGGCCGCGGAGGGCGCGGTAGGCGTCTCGGCAGGGGGCTCGGACTCGGAAGAGCATGGCGGACAAGAAATCGTTGACGATAGCCCTCGCGGGCAACCCCAACTCGGGGAAGACCTCCATATTCAACGGCATGACGGGCGCCCGGCAGCAGGTGGGAAACTGGCCGGGTGTCACTGTTGAAAAGAAGGTCGGCTACCTCAAGCACCGGGGCTACGACGTAGAGGTCGTGGACCTGCCGGGCACGTACAGCCTCACGGCCTACTCCGTGGAGGAACGGGTCGTACGCAGCTACCTCGTTGAGAACAAGCCCGACGTCGTCATCCACGTGGTCGACGCAGGGAACCTGGCCAGAAACCTCTATCTCACCGTTCAACTCATGGAACTCGACGTCGACCTCGTCGTCGACCTCAACATGTGGGACGAGTTCCTGGACTCCGAGGCCGAGCTGGACCTCGAGAGAATACACGTGCTCCTGGGCGCTCCGGTCGTTACGACGGTCGGACACAGAAGTGAGGGCATCAAGGCACTCCTGGACGCTGTGGTCGACCTGGTGGAAGACAGGGAGGAGCACCACCGCCACGTCCCCATCTCCTACGGTCCGCACGTCAACGATGTTCTGGTCGAACTCGTCGATCTGCTCGAGGAGAACGGCGTCTCCACGCACGGCTACCCGCTCCGCTGGGCGGCCATCAAGATGCTTGAGGGCGACCAGGAGATCCTCCGGATGACGACCGAAGGTGGCGGCACGTCTGCCGAAACTTCGTCGCTGCTGCGCGAGGCTGTCGCACGAGCCGTCAGGCACATCGCAGTCGCGACGGGCACCGACGCCGAGAAGGTGATCTCGGAGGGCAGAAGCGGCTACGTCGAGGGCGCGCTCAAGGAGTCGCTTACGCTTCCCCGGACGGACCGCATGGAGCTGTCGCGTCGCATCGACAACATTTTCACCAACCGCTTCCTCGGCTACCCCATCTTCCTGGCGCTGATATGGATCCTCTTCCAGATTACGTTCCAACTGGGCGCGCATCCCAGGGGATGGCTGGAATCCGGGGTCGCGTGGCTCGCCGGAGCGCTCAGCGCCGTGCTGCCG
>JBDRTQ010000133.1:0-5949 GCA_043823885.1 Candidatus Eiseniibacteriota bacterium
GCTCCAGTGTTGCGGAAGACGCGCGGCTCGATGCTCTCGAACCTCTGACACCGGAAGGCACGCCGCGGTTTCGTATCGGCGCCGGGCGCTCCCCCAGCGGTTACCCTACGCCGCTTTCGCGATCTTCCTGCGTGACCACCAGAAGGACAGCCACGCCACTATGAGCAGGATGAGGGTGCTGAACGGCGTGAACGTGCAATGGCCCTCGTATCCCAGAGCGCAGGGCTTGCTGGCATCGACGGGGATCAGCGTCCACGCGGCCAGCGCCAGCCAGAGGACAACACCGATGCGCTTCTTCACTTGCCCTCCTCTTCGCGAGAGGTGGCGCGCGGCACCGCGATGCCACTGCGCGAACTCGCGGGAGCCGGGGGACCACTCCCCCGGCTCCCAGGTTCAGTCAGTCTTCCGCCCCGCGGCTCACCTGTAAAGCGCCTTGATGATGCCCCAGGTAGTCTGCTCGGCGGACTCCTTGGAGCCGCTGCTGCCAGAAGGCGCCTGGAGCGCCGTTCTCGGGGCCAGCTTCGTGTTGTCGATGATCCACACGCAGTCGTAGAGAGTGATCTGCGTGTCGTCGTACAGAGATGCCGTCAGCGGAACGCTGACGACGTCTCCGTCGTTGACGGGTCCGAGCGCGGCCACGACTTCCTGTCTCTCGAACTTCAGCGTCATGTCCATGAACCCGTCGGGACCGAGTCTATTGCACTCGCACGGCTCCGCGTCCATACCAACGGGTGTCGCCACGTCCTCGTACTCGTAGCGGATCGGCTCGACGGAGCCGGCCAGCAGGATGGTCCTCGGGTCGACGTCCATGACGTCAAACGAGTCGGTGTCCATCGAAGTCGCACCGAGTATCGCCGCAGGCAGCACGCCCTGGCTGTTGATGTTGAAGGGGTTCGGACACGATGTCGGCTGGATGTCCAGCGTGGCGTAGTCGGACGAGACCGGCTGGGTCCTGACGTAGACCTCCCACTCGATTATCTCGCCGACGTCGGACCCGGCGCCGTCCATCGCGAACAGCCAGAAGCACCCGCCGAGGGCCAGCCCGTCGAAGGCGTCGAGTCCGGCACTGTCGTAGTCGGGGCCGTAACAACCCGGCGGGAAGGGACTGAAGCAGTCGTCCTCGATGGAGTCGGCGGTGTCGTCGAATCCGTACCAGCCGAACAGGTCTCCACCGCAGCCGCAGCAGTTGTCCGTCGGGCATCCGTCGAGACCGGGGCGGCAGAGCACGCCGCCGAATGTCTCCGGGCTGCCGTCGCAGTCCGCGTCGTACTGCAGACCGATGATGAGGTCACCAACATACGTGTGCGTCACGTTGACGCGTAGGATCAGGTCGAGTATCTCCGCGCCGGGCGTGGTCGGAAGAGGTCCGAGGAGGATTCCGGCGGGGTCGTTGTCGGGAATGTCCGCACCCGTGTGCGAGGGGTAGTAGTCGTATCCGTCCGTGTCGCACGCGGCGATCCCAGCCACATACGGGGGAACGGCGACGACGTCCTTCCTGTGAATCCGGGCGAGAGAAGTGCCGGAGACGAGCAGGAGAACGGCAAGCAGGATTACCATTGTCTTCATGGTGGGGCTCCTTCCCATTTGCACAGCGTTGGCAGGTGTTGTCGGTGGCAGAGTACCACCGGACACCGCTGGCGTCCAGTAATCTTGAAATATCGTAGTATTCGTGAGTCGGGGGTCGGCTTCGACGGGGTCCCTACCAGACCAGAGTGGCCCCGATGACGACGAAGAGAATGCCAAAGAAAGCCAGGGCGACAAGAGCCGGGCGGACGGTCCGCTCCGCGAGGAAGGTCCACACCGCCGCGGAGCCGGTGAGCGTCCACGCGAGCCAGACGAGGTAGGCGATCCAACCGGCCGGCGAGAGCGTCGCGGCCGCGAGCGGCAGTCCGGCGCTCCCCCACAGGAGACCGAGACCGGCGAGAGCCACCATGGCGGCGGCGAGCAGTCGCATGTGCAGGCGCAGGCGAGTCGGCCGCAGGCTCTCCATCCCGCGGGTCCGCCCGCGGCGGCGCTTGTCGGGGCGCCCGTAGAAGAGCCTCTCGGCGGCCACCATCAACAACTGGTGCGGGCCCTTGAACGTTGCCGCGAATGTCAACGCGCGATGGAACCACGTAGAGGTCTTCGTCCAGGGACAGGTCGACATGCAGATGGAGCAGTCGGTCGACACGGCGGTCCAGTAGCGGTAGCAGCTCTCCGCATCGAGCTTCCATTTGAGGACGCCGTTGCACTCGGTCTTCGCGCCCCTCGGTATGGACTGCGACGGGCAGTACTCCGCGCAGATCTCGCAGCGTTCGCAGAACGACTGCACGCCGATGCCCGCTGGCCCGTCGTGGGCCAGCGGGAGATCGGTCGTTACCGTTCCAAGGCGGACTCCCAGCCCGTACTCCTTCGTCAGCAGGAATCCCGCGCGCGACAGCTCGCCAAGCCCGCAGTCGACCGCCACGGGCACGGGGAGAACGCCGTAGCTGTAGACATGGTGTGCGCGGGCGGAGTAGCCGAGGCTCCTGATGTACTGCGCGAGCCGGACCGCGGCGCGCGCTCCGATGGCGTAGGCGACGCCGGTGGCGAGGACGGTCGGGAACTCGGGAGCCGCCGCAACGAAGTCCGGCTCCATGCGGAAGCCCATGGAGACGGCGTCGGTGTGGTGGCTCAAGTCTATCGGGGACCCCCGGCGCGGAAACCCTTCGGCGTTCCCGAACGACCGGCCGACGCGCGAGTAGACCCACTCGGGTCTCAGGGGGCCGGTTCCCACGAGGTCGGCGCCGAGCGTCCGCGCCAGGGCCTTGACGCGCCGCGTGGCCTCCTCCGGGGAGAGCGCCACCTTCTCAGGTGCGGGCTCGCCGTCCACGAACTCGTCGCGCGCCACGACGCGAGGCGAGTGGAACACCCCGGCGCACAGCGCGGCGTAGTCGCCTCCGGTGCTGCCCAGACGCAACTCGTCCGCGATCCGCTGGTCGTATTCGCGCGCTTCCGGGTGCGCGGAGTAGTACCGGTCCCGCTCGGGGCTTCCGTCGGGGAACTGCCTGAAGAGGTCCGCTCGCGCGAACAGGACATCACGCTCGTCCACGCGCTCGATGCGTCCGACGCGGTCACGCTCGTAGTGCGGTTGCGTCACGAGGTTCGTCGGCACTGCGTATCCCGGACCTCGTAGAGGCAACCGTAGTGATCGCCCGGTTTCATTTCTTCTTGTGAACCCCGCGCCAGCCGGTCAGCGGTTGCATGATGGGGCGGTTTATCCCTCTGACGGTGCCCGCGTGCTCCGTCACGTAGAAGGCGCCGGGCCACATCTTCTCTATGGTATCGATGATCTGCTTGATCTCGCCGCGGCGGCACACCACGCACACCTCCGTGACGGGGCCCTTGACCCCCTTGCCCGGGAACAGAGTGACGCCAAAGCCCTGCTCGTAGATGGCAGCGGCGATCTTCTCTCCGTCGCTCGGCACGAACGCGCGCACCACCATGTTCCCATAGGCGAGGCGTCGCTCGATCATGATGCCGACGACGTTGCCCGTGGAGAACCCGAGCGCGTAGAAGATACCGACGATGGGCTTCTCGGCGATCCTCTGGAGCACGGACGCGATGATGAACACCCACATGCCCGTCTCGAGGAAACCAAGGATGAACGCCGAGCGCGTCCTGCCCTGGATGATGCTGGCCACCCTCATCGTGCCGAGGCTGACGTCGACGATGCGCGCGCAGAAGATGACGATGCCCATTCCCAGTGTCGCCCAGTCCATTGCTGATGCTCCCTCCCGCCAGTTACCCTACTCCGTGTGTGCGTCCCCTGACGCGCTTTCGACTGCCCGGTCGCCAGACCCGCCTTCGTCGTCCGGCTGCCCGCTCAACAGGTTCCCGCCACCCCACGGAAGCGGCACCCTGGACACGACGAGCCTTCTCTTGCCGCGGCCTGAGCGAGGGATGTCGTCCACCCGCTCGACGGTCACGCGTACCCCGACCCCCAGACGACGCTCGAAGTGGTGGTGCACGTTCCTCCGCTCTTCGTCGGTGATGGGCGCGGGCGTCACGACGAGCATGCGCAGCTCGTCGACGCTCTCCTGCCGGATCTGGTACTGCGTGACGCCCTCGATCCACCGGACGACCCACGTGACCATGATGGGCGTGACGGTCCGCCCGTCGGGCGTGACGATGAGATCGCCCACCCTGCTCAGCACTCCCTCCATGATCGGAAGCGTTCTGCCGCAGGGGCACGGCCGCTCTGAGAGAACGGCCACGTCGCCGCAGGCGTAGCGGATCAGAGGCATTGCGTAGTTGTGCAGGCCCGTACCGACCAGCAGCCCCGACCGCCCTGCCGGCAACTGCTCGTCCGACTCGCCGACCACTTCTGTGATCCCGTACTCCGGGTAGACGTGGTGCCCGTCGTGCTCCTCGCACTCGCTGGAGAACGCGACCCGTTCCGCCTGGCCGTACGAGTCGTAGGCCCGGGTCTGAAACCGCTCCTCGATGATCTCCCTCTCAGCAGACAGGAGCGGCTCACCCGTGGTGATGACGCACTTGAACGGGAGATGCTCGCCTCGCGACTCGAGGAACCTCGCGAGGGCGAACGCGGACGACGGATACGCCTCGAGCATCTCCGCCCCCGACCGCCTGAGGTTCGCGACGTAGTGGACGAGGTTGCCCTCGCTCATGTGAAGCGTCGAGTAGAAGGTCTGGTTCCACGCGGGGTTCTCGCGCCAGAACGGTGGCCGCGTCTGCCCCATGGCGACCACTATCCGCCCCTGCAGTGTCGCGTAGGGGCGGCCGATGGGCGCGCCGGCCCAGCGCCTCAGCCTCATGTAGCTCGCGTGGTTCATCATCGCGACGGCGCGGTCCCAGGTGACGGCAAGTGGCGTGCCGGTGCTCGCCGACGTCATGCCTCGGCGGAGCGACCTGCGGTTCACGGCTCGCGAGATGAGCCTGTCTCCCGCGGCCTGCACGTCCTCCTTCCGAAGGACCGGCAGCTTCGCAAGATCCTCCACGCGCGTGATGTCGGAGGGAGTGAGCGAGCGTGCGTCCATCACCTCGCGGTAGTGCGGCACCGTCTCGTAGGCGTGGGCGATGAGCCCGGCGAGTTGGGCGTTCTGGTACGCGCGATGCTGTTCGGGATCGCCCCGCTCGGACTCCTCGAGGAAGCGAGAGAGCTTGTCGTACCCGGCTCCGAAGCGGTCGCGGTAGATGCGCCTGCCGTGGCGCGCGACGATCGCGTTCTGAACCGCCACGGGCAGGAGGCCGTAGGCTATTTCCTCCGCGTACCACGCCAAGAGAACCCCCGCTACATCATCGCCTCATGGGCTGCGGTTTGAGGTAGGTCAGCGTCCGCCACAGCCACTCCGCCGGTCCGAACCGGAACCTCTTGAGCCAGAACGTCGAGAACCACAGCTGGAACGCCCACACGGCGAGCACGACGAGGAGCTGCCCGACGCGCTGCACGCGCCCGAAGAGCCCGAACCCGTGGCCGTAGAAGAGGAAGGTGCAGATGACCGTCTGCATCAGGTAGTTCGTGAAGGCCATCCGACCGGCGGCCGCCAGCGCCCGCTTCACCTTGCCGAGAACGTCCGACTTGACCATGAGCATGACGACGGAGATGTACGCCATGGCGACGAACGCGCTGCCCCAGTAGTTGTATTGAGACCCCTGGAAGAACGACCACGGGATCGACCAACCATCGGCGAACCGTCGGACGATCCCGAGCCAGATGAGGGGAAGGCCCACCGCGAAACCGACCGCGGCGACCGTTCCGTAGAAACGCCTCGAGCGCGCCGCTGAGAGCACTCCCCACTTGAAGAGCGCCATGCCTATCAGCATCATCCCGACGGTGCGCCAGAGGTAGTACATGAAGAAGACCACCGTGAGCGTCGAGGTCATCTCGGGCACGCGCACGGACATCTGCTCGGTCCACAGCCCGCGCATCGCGGCCAGCTCGTGTGCGACCGACTCCGCGCCCGGACT
>JBDRTQ010000134.1:0-2086 GCA_043823885.1 Candidatus Eiseniibacteriota bacterium
GGTGATGGAGGACGCGATGCGGCGGCAGCTCGCTGACGTGCTCAAGGAGACGCTGATGCGTATCAACAGCGCGCTCTCCTTCCCGCCGTACAATTACATTGTGCACTCCGCTCCGAGCGGAGAGACCGATCTGAATTACTACCACTGGCACATCGAGATAATGCCGAAGCTCACGAAGGTGGCGGGTTTCGAATGGGGGTCGGGCTTCTACATCAATCCCGTCCCGCCTGAGGAGGCCGCCGGGTACCTGCGCGAGGTCGAGGTTCTCGAGGAGGAGATCAAGGCGTGAGGTTAGTCATGGCATCCGCGGAGGTCGCGCCCTTCGCCAGGGTCGGCGGTCTCTCCGACGTTGTGGGAGCGCTCTCGAAAGCGACGGCCGAGTCGGGGCACGAGGTATCAGTGTTCCTTCCTAAGTACGCGTCCATCGACGTCGAGTCGTACGGTTTCACCAGACTCGGCGACGAAGGCTCGCTGGCCGTGCCGATGGGGGAGAAGGACGAACTCGTGGAGATCTGGCAGGGCCTGATGCCGGGCTGCGACGACGTGACCGTTTATCTCGTCGGGCACGACGGTTACTTCGACCGCGAGGGAATATACGTTGATCCCGGGACGAAGCACGGCTACCCGGACGAGGTCGCGCGCTTCGCCCTGTTCAGCCGCGCGGTCCTGGAGGCGGTCGTGGCGCTCAATCTCGAGCCGGACGTGCTGCACCTGAACGACCACCACACGGCGATGGCCGCCGTCTACCTGCGCGAGTTCTACAGCGAGACGCCCGGGCTCGGTGGAGCGGGCGTCGTCTTCAGCATTCACAACCTGGGCTATCTCGGGCAGTTCGACGCGGTTCTTCTGCCGTCGCTGGGGCTTTCCAGGGACCTGTGCGTTCCCGGCAGCCCGTTCGAATACTTTGGCACGGTGAGCACGCTCAAGCTCGGTGTCGAGTTCGCCGACTACGTCAACACTGTCAGCGAGCGGTACGCTGAGGAGATATCCAGCTCACCGGAGTTCGGGCTTGGCCTGGAGGGCGTGCTGGCAGAGAAGCGCGACGCCGGCAGGCTCCTCGGGATCCTGAACGGCGTCGACTACTCGGACTGGGACCCGGCGGTGGACACGCTGATCCCCGCGCGCTACTCGCCGGGCGACATGGGCGGGAAGCGCGTCTGCAAGCTGGAGCTGCTTGAGCGCTCAGGTCTGGCCGCCACCGACGCCCCCGTCATCGGGATGGTGTCCAGGCTGGCCGACCAGAAGGGCTTCGATCTTCTGAAGGAAGAGGCCGACGCCATCCTCGCGACGGGGGCCGTTCTGGTGGTTCTTGGCACGGGGCAGGAGGAGTATCACGAGTTCCTCGCCGGCCTCGCCGAGAAGCATCCGGAGCAGGTCGCGGCGCACCTGACGTTCAACAACGAACTGGCTCACATGATCGAGGCGGGGTCGGACATGTTCCTGATGCCCTCCCGCTACGAGCCCTGCGGGTTGAACCAGATGTACAGTCTGCGGTACGGGACGGTTCCGATCGTCCGGGCGACCGGCGGACTCGCCGACACGGTGGAGGACTTCGACCCATCGAAGGGGACGGGGAGCGGCTTCGTCTTCGAGGAGTACGAGGGCGGCGCGATGCTCGAGGCCGTGAAGCGGGCAGTGGCAACCTACGGCGACGAGCACGCCTGGAGCGGCCTTGTCGGCCGCGGCATGGCCCTCGACTACAGCTGGGGAACCTCCGCGGGCAAGTATGTTGAACTCTACGGGCGGGCGAGCGCCGCCGCCGTCGGATAGCCGGCGGGTTCCTCGGAGCCGGGGCCTGGTTCGCGCGCGGGGACTTTCGAAGGACTCTCTGTGAGCGGGGTTCGTGCGCTGCGTGGGGGCCCCTGCGTGGGGGCTTTGGTGGGGGCTTTGGTCTTGACACCCGTTTCCGGGGAGGCTACACTTTTTCTTCGCGTGAACTCACGCGGGAATAGCTCAGTGGTAGAGCGCCACCTTGCCAAGGTGGATGTCGCGGGTTCGAGCCCCGTTTCCCGCTCCAGAACGCGACAGCAGGGGCGGTCAGCATTCACGCCCCTGTCGTCGTCACAGGCGGCGTAGCCAAGTGGTA
>JBDRTQ010000135.1:0-2026 GCA_043823885.1 Candidatus Eiseniibacteriota bacterium
CCGCGCCGGCAAGCCCCGCGTCATCTGCGAGGAAACCCGCGTCGAGGCAATGGCCGTTCGCGACCTCCAGGATGCCAGGGTCGATGTCCACGCCTATCACGGTGACCCCGGAGGCGCGTAGCAGGAGACACGCGAGCTGGCCGATGAGACCGAGCCCTATGACGACGCAGGTCTCACCCAGATTGAGTTCGGCCTGCCTGACGCCCTGCATGGAGATGGAGCCGACCGTGTTGTACGCCGCCAGGTCCAGACGCGCGCCCTCGGGCAGCTTCACGCACAGGTTCACGGGCACTGCCACCAGCTCGGCGTGGTTCGCGTAGCCGGCGCCCGCGCACGCCACCATGTCACCGGGTGCGAACTCGCTGACACCGGGAGCCACCTCGACGACCTCACCCGCGCTGCTGTAGCCGAGGGGCGAGTAGGCGTCGAGCTTCTTCATGACGGCGCGATAGGTCTGCACAATCCCCTTCGTCCTGACCGCGTCGATCACCTGCTTGGCCTGCTGCGGGCGCTCCTTCGCCTTCCCGACGTACCCCTTCCGCGCCGTGCTGACCGTGCTGCCCTCGGTCCCCGCGCTGATCACGGAGAAGTGGTTGCGCACGAGGACCTGCCCTTCCGACAGAAGTGGGGCCGGAACGTCAAGCACGTCCAGAGTCCCGTCCTTCAACTTGTGAGTGAGTTGTTTCATGTCGTATTCCCCGGTGGTGTCACGCGAAGACATGATCCTCGCACGACGAACGCTCTGGTCCGGACCGCAGTCCGGAGCGGAATGACCCTATCCCAGCCTCAAGGAAGCAAGAGTCATGCCCCTGCGTCACGCCGCAGGCCTGAATGCGCGTCTGACTTCCTCGTAGTAGCCCTCAATGATCTCGACGACCCTCGGCCACGCGTACTTCTCGAGGACCTCGTCGCGGTATCTGGTGGTCCCTGCTTCCTCGGTCCGCCATGTGAGCCAGGAGGTGATGCCGCCGGCGATGCCCTCGGCCGTGGTGTCGCTCGTCAGGAGCCGCGGGTCGATCGCGTTCAGGATCTCGGGCGTCGCACCGGCGGGCGTCCCTATTGCGGGGAGGTTCGTCGACAGGGCCTCAACGGTGGAGATCCCGAATCCCTCCATCGCGGTCGTAGGCAGCACGAACGCGTCGGCCGCCTGGTAGTGCCGGACCAGGTCCTCGTCGGACACCCTTCCCATCAGTTCGACGATGCCCTCGAGGCCGTTCTCCCGGATGCGGGCCTCGAGGCTCTCGCGGAGCGGTCCCGCCCCGCAGACGACGAGACGGACACGCTCGCCGCTAGCCTTGATCAGAGCCATCGCGTCGACCAGCTGTTCCAGTCCCATGCGCGGCATGAGATTGCGCACGGTGACCAGATAGACGGAGTCGTCGAAGCCCAGCCGACCTCGGACGGCGCCGCGGTCCCGGGCGGGCGCGAAGCGCTCGGCGTCGACGCCGCCCTGGATCACGCGCACCTTGGCCAGGTCGACCGCCGGGAACAGGTTCCTGATGTGGCCCTTGCTGTACTCCGAGAGAACGACTACGCCGTCCGCCGCCTGGAGCACGCCCTCCTCGAAGCGGCGCTGCCAGTGTTCGAGCGGTGGCTCGGTGATGCGCATGACCGCCCTGCGCACAGCCGACGGTTCGGACTCGATCTTCCACGCGGTGTTGAAGCGGAACTCAAGAAAGACCGGCGCGTGATACGTCGGTATCTGGCAGATGGAGCGACCGTGCGTGCTCCTTGCGGCCCGAAGTCCCAGATGCGTGTCGTGGACCGACAGCACGTCGACGGGCCGCGTCTCGTGGATGCTCTCGAAGATCTCCGCGGTGCGCCTGAGATGCTGGAGCGTGCTGTAGACGGGGTTGAGCTTCTTGTAAGCGTAGGTGTGAACGGTCATCCCTTCGAGATCGAAGGGCGGCGCTGCCACAGGTTCGCGCGTGGCCGCGATGACGTCCACGTCATGGCCTCGAGCCGCCAGACCGCGGCCGAGTTCGTAGATGTAGCTGTAGGTGCCTCCTGTGCGCTCCGGCACCAC
>JBDRTQ010000136.1:0-2514 GCA_043823885.1 Candidatus Eiseniibacteriota bacterium
GCCCTCTCCGAGTACGATATCGAGGGCATCAGGACGACCATCCCGTTCCACAAGGCCGTGATGGAGAGCGAGGCTTTCCGGAACGGCGAGTTCGACACCGGGTTCGTCGACGATATCTTCTTCCCGAACTACGCGGGCAAGAAGCCGTCCAACCCGGAAGTGGCCGCGATCGCCGCGGCCCTCATCGCCGACTCCGAGCGCGCGCGGCACAAGAGGGAATGCGACGGCGGCGGGCCCGGCGGCTCGGGGCGGAGCGGCTGGAAGCAGCCGCCCGGCAGGGCGACGTGGGGTGGGTGGCAGCTGCACCAGAAGTGAAGGTGCGCAGGGGCGTTCTGATGAACGGTTCCCCGGCACGACGGGAGAAGGTACTGCCGTGAAGTACAGGGTCCGCATAGCGGAAGAACACATAGAACTCGAGGTGAAGCACTCGGGCGATTCGACCGAGGTGACAGTCGGCGACCGCACGCTGGCCGCCGACCTCGTGCGCATCGCGGGCTCGCCGGTCTACTCGCTCGTGCTGGACGGCAGGTCCTACGAGGTCTCCGCGCACCGCCGCAACGGGCGGTTCGAGCTGGTCATCGGCGGAGAGAACTACGGCGCGTCCGTGATGGACGAGCGCGCCATGAGGATCGCCGAGGCGACCGGGGACACGGGAGAGCAGCAGTCGGGCGAGACCGTGACCGCGCCGATGCCAGGCATCGTGGTGGGGATCGCCGTCGAGGTCGGGTCCGAGGTCCAGCCGGGCCAGGGCGTCGTGACGCTCGAGGCCATGAAGATGGAGAACGAGCTCAAGAGCGCGGTCGAGGGTGTCGTCAAGGAGATCAAGGTCGAGGTCGGCCAGGGTGTGTCCCAGGGCGAGCCTCTGGTGGTCATAGAGTAGAGACACGGCGGCCGCCCGTCGGCGGTCGCGCTGCTGGACGGAGAGCGGTTGTGGGCGGCAGCGGCGACAACAAGAAGCGCTGGGAAGAGACGACGCTCAAGGGTACGCTCGAGCGTTCTCCGGAGCGGAAGAGCGCGTTCAGGACGGGCTCGGGCCTGCCGGTTAACGGGGTCTATGTCCCGGACGACGCGCCCGGCGTGGTCCACGGCTCGGACGGCAGCCCGGACGACACTCTCGGGCTTCCGGGCGAGTTTCCGTTCACGCGCGGCGTCCAGCCGACGATGTACCGCGGCCGGTTCTGGACGATGAGGCAGTACGCGGGGTTCGGCACCGCCGCCGAGACCAACGGACGTTTCCGGTACCTGCTCGAGCAGGGACAGACCGGTCTCTCGGTGGCGTTCGACCTGCCGACGCAGATGGGATACGACGCCGACGACGAAATGTCCGAGGGCGAGGTCGGCAGGGTCGGGGTCTCCGTCTGCTCCGTCGAGGACATGAAGGCGCTCTTCGACGGCATCCCGCTGGGCGACGTCAGCACTTCGATGACCATAAACGCGACGGCCCCTCTGGTCATGGCGATGTATCTGGTCGCCGCGGAAGAGACCGGCGTCGACTTCGGCAAGCTCCGGGGCACCGTGCAGAACGACATACTGAAGGAGTACGCGGCCCGCGGGACACACGTGTTCCCGCCCACGCCGTCGGTCCGGATCGCGATGGACCTCTGCGCGTACTGCGCCGAGCACGTTCCGAAATGGAACACCATGTCGATCAGCGGATACCACATCCGCGAGGCGGGCGCCACGGCAGTGGAGGAGCTGGCGTTCACGCTGGCGGACGGCATCGCCTACGTCGAAGCGGCGGAAGAGCGCGGGCTCGACCTGACGACATTCGCTTCGCGTCTGTCGTTCTTCTTCGACGCGCACAACGACCTCTTCGAGGAGGTCGCGAAGCTCAGGGCGGCCCGCAGGATGTGGGCGCGCATCGTGAGGGACCGTTTCGGCATCGACTCGCCGCGCGCGCAGATGATGCGGTTCCACACGCAGACGGCCGGCTGCACCTTGACCGCGCAGCAGCCGGAGCTCAACGTGGTCCGGGTGACGGTGCAGGCCTTGGCGGCGGTCCTTGGAGGGACGCAGTCGCTGCACACGAACTCGCGCGACGAGGCGCTGTCGCTTCCGACCGAGAAGAGCGCGCGCATAGCGCTCCGGACGCAGCAGGTCCTTGCAGAAGAGAGCGGAGTCGCGAACGTGGCGGACCCGCTCGGCGGCTCTTACTACGTCGAGGCGCTGACGGACAGAATAGAGAGCGAGGCCCTGGCCGAGCTCGAGAAGATAGACGGTATGGGCGGGGCGACGGCCGCCATCGAAAAGGGTCACTTCCAGAGGGCCATCGCCAGGAGCGCGTACCGCCAGCAGCAGGAGATAGAGCAGGGCGAGCGGCTGGTCGTAGGAGTGAACGGCTACGAGGTCGACGAGCCCGAGAAGATGGACGTTCTGAAGGTCGACCCCGCCATAAGAGGGGACAAGCTCGAGGCCCTCTCGAAGCTCAGGGCCGGGCGCGACGCCGCGGCGGTCGAGGGAGCGCTCCGGAGGCTCACGGACGCCGCGGCAGCGGGAAGACCGACGATGGAGGCG
>JBDRTQ010000137.1:0-9896 GCA_043823885.1 Candidatus Eiseniibacteriota bacterium
TGGTCATCCAGGGCGGGCCGAAGATGGGTATCGACTTCGAGGGCGGCATCCTGGTGCAGGTGCAGTTCGAACGTGCCGTTTCAGCGGAGAGCATCAGAGAAGTGCTTGCGGAGATTGGACTCGGCGACTCCGAGATCCAGCACTTCGGCAGCGGCCGCGAGGCCATCATCAGGACGCGGGGCACGGGTGGGGAAGATCTGACGGGGGCGATCCTCGAGGCTCTGAACGACGCGTATCCTGACAATGAGGCGGACGTACGCCGCCAGGAGCTGGTCGGTCCCAAGGTAGGCGCGGAGCTCAAGAGCAAGGCATCACTGGCGATCTTCTACGCGCTCCTCTTGATCCTCGCGTACATCTCCATCCGGTTCGAGTTCAAGTTCGCGGTGGGGGCGGTCGCGGCTCTCGTGCACGACGTGCTGATCACGCTGGGATTCTTTTCGCTGACGGGTCGCGAACTTTCGCTGCCGGTGATAGCGGCGTTCCTCACGGTCGTCGGTTACTCGTTGAACGACACCATCGTCATCTACGACAGGATCCGCGAGGACAGGCGGAAGCTCTACGGGAAGAGCTTCGTAGAGATCGTGAACACGAGTCTGAACGAGTCTCTGTCGAGAACTCTGGTGACGTCGCTGACGACACTGCTCGTCGTGCTCTGCCTGTTCTTCTTCGGCGGCGAGGTCATCAAGGACTTCGCGTTCGCGTTGATGGTCGGCGTCATCGTCGGGACCTATTCTTCACTCTACGTGGCGAGTCCTCTCGTCGTAGAGTGGGAGATCCACGCCGAGGCACGCAGACGGCGGAAGCACTCGAAGTAGGCTGCCAGCGGTCCTGGACATCGGACCCCGCGAAAAGCAATGGATCGGAGGCTCGTCCCTGTGACGGGCCTCCGTCGCGTTGTCGATCCAACAGCTCTTCTGCTTTCGTGAAGCTGTTGACTGGCGCGTCTCCTGGTAATAGTCTCTCTCTATTCCAACGTATCGGTCTCTGTGAGGAGAAGATCATGAACGTCCTGGATGTGGTGCGCCGGGAGTGCGCGGGCGCGGGGCGCGCGCCGTCGGACAAGTCGGCGGTCCTGCGCGAGGTGGCGGAGCTGGCCGCGGCGAGTTCCGCGCTGGCCGGCGTGAGCGTTGACGAGATCGAGAACGGTCTCAGGGAAAGGGAAGAGATCGGGTCGACCGGGTTCGGGAAGGGGATAGCGATCCCGCACTGCAGGCTTGATGGTGCCGCGGAGTTCGCTGTCGGCGTGGTGAACGTTCCGGACGGAGTCGACTTCGATTCGCTCGACGGAGAGAAGGTGCGACTTCTCGTCTTCATCATCGGTCCGGCGCAGGAGTCGAGCGACCACATCCGCGTTCTCTCCAGCATATCGAGAGTTCTCTCCAGCCGCGACGCCGTGGGCGAGATGGTCGCCGCGGGAACTGATGAGGCGTTGTACGAGAGTCTTGTCAGACACCTGAGGGACGAGCCTCGCCCCGTCGAGGGTGACCGGAAGAGCCTGTTTCAGGTCTTCGTGCAGGACGAAGACCTCTTCCGAGAGATACTGGAGATCTTCGGCGCAACGGAGCCGCGCTTCACCGCGGTCCTGGAGGCCGAGAACACGAGCACCTATCTTGCCAAGGTTCCGCTCTTTGCCGGTCTGTGGAGCGACAGCCCACGCACTTTCAGCCGAGTCATCGTTTCCCTGGTGCGCAAGCGGATGACCAACGAGATCGTGCGCCGGATAGAGAGTGCCACCGGTCCTCTCTCGAAGTGCGACCGCGTCCTGGTCGTGGTGCAGGACACATTCTTCAGCGGCGGCTCGCTGACAACCTGACGGCTCGACTCGGGGGCACCTGAATGCAGGAGATTCTGAGGCTCGAGCCGTTCCTTCTTCTCGGGCTGGTGGCCATCGCCGGTTTCTACTTCGGTCGCGGGGCCCAGCGCGCCCGACTCCCCTCGCTGATAGGCTTCATGATCCTGGGCGTGGTCCTGGGCCCGTCTCTGGTGGGCGCATTCGACGAGAGCAACCTCACCTCCCTGACCTTCATCACTGAGATGGCGCTCGGCTTCGTGGCGTTCAGCATCGGCTCCGAGCTGAACCTGCGCGCGCTCCGCCATCTTGGCAAGGGCATCGTTTCTATCATCTTTGCGGAGTCGCTCGCGGCCTTCATCGTGGTCGCTGCCGTCACGTTCCTGTTGACTCGCAGCTGGCCGGTCGCGCTTCTGTTCGGCGCGGTCGCCCCCGCGAGCGCGCCGGCCGGAACCGTGGCGGTGATCCAGGAGTGCAAGGCCAAGGGGAAGCTGACGACGGCGCTCTACGCGGTCGTCGGCTTCGACGACGGTCTCGCGATCCTCATCTTCGGGTTCGCGGCGGCGCTCGCCAAGAGGATCATGCTTGGCGGGGTCCTGGGTCTCGGTTCGGAGGAGAGCGTGCTGGCGGCGATGCGCGGGCCCTCTCTCGAGATACTGGGAAGCCTGGTGGTCGGGGCGGCGCTCGGGTTCGTCTACACGATGCTCGTGCGTAAGCTCCAGGCCGGCAGGGACATGCTCATCATGACATTCGGCACCGTCTTTGTCGCCACAGGGCTATCTTTGCACTTCGGCCTCTCGCTGATACTCACCAGCATGGCGGCCGGCTTCGTGTTGTCGAACACGCGCCGCGAGGGCTTCGTGAGACGCGTCACCGACCCGCTGCGGGAGGTGATGCCCCTTCTCTTCATTCTGTTCTTCTGTCTCGCCGGTGCGCACCTCCGGCTGTCCGAGCTGCCGAAACTCGGGCTGATCGGCCTCGTCTACATACTGGGCAGATCGGCGGGACTGATCGGCGGCGCGCGCCTGGGCGGAATGATGGGCCACATCGAGGAACGGATAAAGAAGTGGATCGGACTCGGCATTCTGTCCCAGGCGGGTGTCGCGATCGGCCTGTCGTTGATCGTGAGCAGCGAGTTTTCCGAGATGGCCCGGACACCGGAAGTGGCCGCCGCCGTCTCGCGGTACGCGGCCCAGCACCCCGGCGCCAGCAGTCTTCTGTACGATCCGATGGCGATCGGGGCGGCGATAATCACCGTTATTACCGCAACGAGCGTGATCTTCGAGATCGTCGGGCCGATCCTGACCAAGATAGCCCTCACCAAGGCCGGAGAGATAGGGGCCGAGGAGACCGCCTGAGGGTCCGGATGACCGCCTGTGCCGATCTTCCGTTCGGGATCGGACGCCGGTGCGGGGGACCCGGTCTCGGACCTCGGATGTTGAGATGGCGGCGCTCCCTGGGGCGCCGCCTCGCGCGTGTGGCCTTTGAGCCCACAGACGGTTATAATGTGTACTGATTGGTTCGAGGATCGAACGCGGCGGCCACAACGTGCGTCTATGGAGATATGATGACCGTTTCAGCTGACAAGACCTGCGCGGCCGGCCCAGCTGGCGGGTTCTCCCCCGTGCGCGGGTTCGTCCGGGCGGCGGCCGTGCTTCTGGTGGTCGCTTGCTCCGTTGGAGCATCCGCGGACCCCGACGGCGGATTCACGATCGCCCAGCTCAAGTACCGCGGCGGGGGCGACTGGTACGCCAATCCTACCGCGCTCCCGAATCTCCTCGCCGGCCTCTCGAGCCGCACCGATCTCGAGATTGCGCAGAGACCGGCCACGGTCGCGCCGGATGACGACGAACTCTTCCTGTACCCGATGATACACATGACCGGCCACGGCAGGGTCGCGTTCACCGACGAAGAGGCCTCCGCGCTGCGCGAGTACTTCGAACGCGGGGGATTTCTCTGGGCCGACGACAACTACGGGATGGACCGCCATTTTCGTGCCCAGCTCGACCGGATCCTGCCGGGCGCGCCGCTCGTCGAGCTGCCGTTCGCTCACGAGATATTTCATTCCTTCTACGAATTCCCTGAGGGGCTTCCGAAGATCCACGAGCACGACGGAGGCGCGCCACACGGGTACGGCGTCTATCTGGATGGCCGAATGGTCGTCTTCTACAGCTTCAACACGGACATAGGTGACGGACTGGAGGACGGCGAGGTCCACAACGACCCGCCCGAGAAGCGCGAGGCCGCGCTCAGGATGGGTGTCAACATCGCCGTCTACGCGCTGTCCCACTGACGGGGCGGCGGCAGGCCGACGCATCGACCTGGTCGGTGGTCCGCACTCCGCCTCGGCGTGAACCCGACTGCCGGGAGACAGATTGAACGCGCACAACGCAGAGCATGGACACAGGGAGCTTGTTCGCCGCATCAGCGCGGCGGGCGACCGCTGGAAGAGACGGGCGGCGCTGGTCGGACTGCTGCGTCTGGCCGCGGCGCTGGTCGGCGCGCTCGCGCCGCTCGCTGTCCTCGAGGCCAGAGTCGGCCTGCCGCCTGCCGTTCGCGTCGCGTGGCTCGCGGGAGCCCTGCTGTTGCTTCTCGCCGGCGCGTGGTCCTGGGTGGCCCGCCCTCTCGTGCGGACCGTCGATGCCGTGGAGCTCGCGGCCAGGGTGGAGGAGCGGCTTCCGGAGCTGGGCGAGCGCCTGGAGTCGTCGGCGGAGCTCTGGGAGAAGCGGGGCACCGGACGTCACGGATACTCCGTCGAGCTCATCGACGCGCTGATACTGAGGACGGTCGCCGAGGCAGCGGGCGTGGAGTTCCGCATCGCGCCGCGCCCTGAGCACACACGATTCGTCGTCAGGGTCTCGGTGGGCGTGATACTGGTCGCGGCGGCGGGGTTGGCCGCGCTGGGGTCGAGCCTTCAACCGGCGCTGACGCGCCTCAAGCACCCTCTACACGTGCCGGACGCGCCCGTCGTGCGGTTCCGCGTGGAGCCCGGCGACGTGACGCTCGTCTCGGGCGACGACCTGAAGGTGACGGCTGCGAGAGCGGGAGCGTTCCGGGGGCTCCCGACGCTCGCCTTCGAATTCGACGGTGAGGCGCCCTCCACGAGGGAGATGACGCCCAGCGAGGTCATGGCCGTGGGGGAGACGGGGTTCCCGGTCCGAGCCACACTGTCGGACATCCGTTCGCGCCTGACCTACTCCGTGAGGGCCGGCGACCACTCGTCGCAGACATACGCCGTCTCGGTCGTGGAGTACCCGTTCGTCACGAGCATCCGTCTGGACTACGAGTTTCCACGATACAGCGCGCTCCTGCCGCGAACGGTCGATGAGAACAGCGGTGACATCACGGCGCTTCGTGGCACGAGCGTCGTCGTGACCGTCACCGCGAGCAAGCCCGTCGCCAGCGCCGAGTTGGTCATGGACGGCGGCGACAGGATCCCGATGTCGGGTCTGTCGCCCCGCTCGTTCGCCGCGACCATAGTGGTCAGAACCGATGTCGGGTACTCCATTGAGATGGAAGACACCGACGGACTCACAAATCCGGACCCGCCGCGGTACTCAATCGTCGCCATCCGCGACGAGCATCCTCTCGTGAAGATCGTCCAGCCGGGCGCCAACAGCGAGGCGCCCAGAGGCATGGTCCTCCCGGTCGTCATGTCGGCCATCGACGACTACGGCATCTCGACGCTGTCACTTCGCTACTCGCTCGAGGGTTCTTCCGAGGAGGGAATCGTCAAACTGGGAGAGCCTGGCTGGGCCGGACCGCGCGAGCTCACCAGAGAGACGTCCTGGGACCTCTCCGAGACCGGGCTTCTCCCGGGGCGGTCGCTCGTCTACTACGCGGAGGTCACCGACAACGACCAGGTGGCGGGCCCGAAGTCGGCTCGGAGCGAAAGCTACGTCATCAGCTTCCCCTCGATGTCGGAACTCTACAGCGACGTCCAGGGCGAGCACGACGACATCGCGTACGAACTGGGCGAACTGCTCGAGGAACAGCAGATGCTCAGGGAGCAGTTCGAGGACATGCGGGAAGAGATCAGAAGCGAGCCCGAGATCGACTGGCAGGAAGAGGAGCAGGTGGAGAGCGCGCTCGAGCGGCAGGAGGAACTCGCGGACGACGTCGTGCGCATGGCGGACCGGCTGAGTGACTTGACCGACTCCATGAGCGAGACCGACCGCATCACCATCGAGACCATCGAGAAGATCGACGAGATCCAGAGGCTGATGGAAGAGGTCGCCACCGAGGAAATGCGGGAACTCCTCGAGGCCATCCGCGAGGCGATGGAGCGGGTGAGCCCCGAGGATGTCAGCCAGGCGATGGAGAATCTCTCCATCACTCAGGACGACTACCTGAAGCGGCTGGAGCAGACGCTCAACCTGCTCAAGCGTGCGAAGGCCGAGCAACAGCTTGCGGACATCGCGGATCGCGCTGAGGATCTCGCGGCCCGGGAGGAACAGCTGGCTCGCGAGGCGGAGCAGTCCGGCAGCGACTCCCAGTCGGAGGCGCTGGCCAGGGAGCAGGAGAAGCTTCAGGCCGAGCTGGACAAGCTGAAGGAGGACCTCGCGCGGGCGATCGAGGAGATGAGTGAGATCGATGCCTCGGCCGCGCGTGAGATGGCAGAGGCCGCCGCGGAGATGGACGCGAGCAAGATCTCGGAGAAGATGGAGCAGGCGCGATCGAAGCTCTCCGAGTCCAAGGCGTCCGAGGCGTCTGAGATGTGTCAGTCGGCGGCGAACGATCTCATGGCGCTGTTCACCAGGCTTTCGTCCTGCCAGGGCGGCATGTCCTGCAATCTCCAGAGCCGCGACCGCGAGGCGACACTGCGGGCCATCGATGAACTCCTTGGTGTGTCGTCGGAACAGGAGGAGATCGTGACGGCGGTTGACGGGCGTCGCAGGATCCCTCGCCCCGAGCTCGTCGAGCTCGTCGCGAAGGAGGCGGACCTCGTGGATGCGATGTCCGCCATTGCGAACCGGATGTTCCAGATCTCGAAGGACTCCTTCGTTATCGATCCGGGCATCTATCGCTCGTTCGGCGTCGTGCAGATGGCGATGACCAGAGCGGCGTCGCACATCGCCTCCGGGGGTTCGGCGGCCGGTCACAAGGAGGCGCGCGCCGCGCTGGGCAGCGTCAACGCGCTCATCGTCAGCCTCCTGACCTCCAATCAGAGTTCGTCCGGGGCCTCAGGCGGCGCGATGAGCCAGTTGATGCAGCAACTCCAGCAGATGGGCGAGGAGCAGTCGAGGCTCAATGAGATGACCGAGGCGCTGCGCAGACAGATGGAGCAGCTCGGCATGAGCGCCGGAATGGAGCGCCAGCTCGCGGAGATGAAGGGCCTGCAGGAGAGCATTCTCGACGAGGCCCGGCGACTGGCCGAGGAGTTCGGAAGCCGCAGGGAGATACTGGGCAGGCTGGACGACACCGTGGAAGAGATGGAGGGTACGCTCGAGGAGATGGAGAGAAGCGGAGCGTCCCAGGAGACCGTTGACCGGCAGAAGAGGATCCTCTCCCGCCTGCTCGACGCGCAGCGGTCGCTCAGGCGCCGGGACCACACCCGCGAGCGCACATCCGAGACCGCGGAAAACTACGTGCGCACGGGACCCGGCGAGCTGTCGTCCGACGTCGAGAGGGTCACGCAGGAGCTCCGCGAAGACCTTCTGCGGGCGATGCAGCGCGGGTATCCGTCCGAGTATCGGGAACTGATACGCGCGTACTTCCACGGGTTGACGGACGACGTCGCCGGCGAGGGGGAGGTGGCGCCATGAGGCGTGGGGCCACAGGACCGCTTGTTCGCGTGCTCGTGTTGGCGCTTGTTGCGGCGATCGCGCTATCGACGGCGACGGGGGCGAAGCCGGTTGAGGGCGAGACTCCTGTAGAAGCAAGCATCCAGCGCGCGAGGCAGGCCGCGGCGGTGGGCGCTGTCGACGAAGCCACAGAGATCTACCTGGAGATCCTCGAGGACGATCCCGGTAACGAGCGCGCGTTCTGGGGACTCGTCGGTCTGTATTCATCGGCCGGGATGGAAGAAGCGCTGATACCGCTCCTGGAGCGGCGCGTCAGCGAGTACCCGTTCGACACGCAGGCGAAGATGGAGCTGGGCCAGGCCCACGCCAAGACGGGGAACCACGGCATCGCGCACGGGCTCTGGACGGAGGTGCTCGGGAGCGGGAGAGCCGACGTCGGTCAGTACTCGGACATCGGTGCGCTGGAGATAAGACACAGAATGTACGAGCAGGCCCTCGAGACGTACCTGACCGGTCGCGCAGCTTTCCGTAGCGAGTCGCTCTTCAGTCAGGAGCTGACGCAGATCCACACGGCGCTCGGCGATTTCGACTCGGCGATAGACGAGTGTCTCATCACCGTGAACCACCACGGGGGCGCCGTATCCTGGGCGACGAATAGTATCGAACTGATGCTCGAAGAGGGAGCCGAACGCGGCGACGTCCGCGCGAAGATGGCGGCGGTCGCGGAGAAACGGGACGCCACGGCCGCGGAACTCGGTCTGGCCGGGAGTGTCTTCCTTGTGCTGGACCTGCCCGAGCGCGCTCTTGCCGCGTTCCTGCGGGCCGACCAGGTCTCCGGAGGACAGGGAACGGAACTGCTGGAATTCGCTACCATTCTCCGCGACGACGGACGCAAGGACGAAGCGCGTGACGCGTACCTGCTGGTAGTGCAGCGCCATCCCGGAACGTCGAGCGCGGCGCAGGCCGGAACAGCGGCGGCGCGCCTCCTGGCGGAGGCGGGCGACCCTGCTGGTGCCGTAGCCGAGCTGCGGCGTGTGGCCGACTCATTCGAGGGTTCGGCCAGAGGGGCGCAGTCGCTCTTTGAGGCGGCGCAGGTGGAACTGGACGTTCTCGGGGATCCCGAGGCAGCGCTGGCCACGATCGCGGAGCTCCGCGACAGATTCGGTGAACGCGTGCGCAGGCTGAGCGACGAGGCGACGCTCATTGAGGTGAACGCGTACATGAAGCAGGGACGGTTCGAGGACGCGTACGAGCGGTCCGCGGTCCTGAACCGCGACGACGCGCCGGACGACATCCGTGAGAGTGCCATGTTCGCGCGGGGCTTCGCCTCGTTCCTGATGCACGACCACGAAAAGGCGATCGAGGAATTTCGCGCGATGGTAGAGGCCAACGCGGCGAGCGTGCTCGTCAACGACGCCCTGCGTCTTATACTGGTCATCGCGAACGCTCAGGAGGCGGGTGACGTTGAACCTGTGAACATATTGGCGGACGCGCGCGCCGCGGAAATAGCGGGCGACGACGAGTCGTCGCGGCAGCTCCTTCTGGAGCTGGCCGACAGAAACGACTGAGAGAGCGTGACGACGGAGGCGCTCTTGCTGTTGGGGGCGGCCGCTACGGCGGCCGGCGACCCCGTGCGCGCCATCGAGCACTACGACCGCATCATAGCGAGCGCGGAAGGAGTGACAGCCCGCGCCGAGGCCATGATGAGAAAGGCCGACATTCTCAGATCGACGCTCGGACAGGCGCGCGAGGCCGAGGAGCAGTATCTCGCCATTCTCGAGGACCTCCCGGCCAACACGCTCTCGGGTGAGGCCAGGCGTAAGCTGGACAGACTGCGACGAGGGGAGGGAGTCGAGGGGTGAAACGTCCGATGGCTGCTTCGGTCGCTCTGGTGCTTTGTGCCGCCACGCTCCTGATCGCCAGTGTGGGTGCGCACGGTGCGGCCCTGATCCCGATGGACCTGACGCAGACGGACCACCTCAAGTCGTACGGCGTCGCCTACTGGGCGCTCGAGAGGGGATATCGCATCGAGTGGTTGCTCAACTACCGGAGCGGGTCCTTCCTCATCCTTGACGGGCTCGAAGACGTGAGGTCGGAGTGCCGCTACAGGGGAGTCTCGTGGGAGGAGCCGGACGGAGCCGCGCTTGCCCGGATCTACCAGCAGGTCGAGGAAGAGAACATGGAGGTCGTTCTCCTGGAGATGGCGCCGGCCATCGCGCTCTACGCACCCGATAACATTCAGCCATGGGACGATGCAGTGATGCTCGCCCTGGAGTACGCGGAGATCCCCTACACCGTCATCTGGGATGCGGAGGTGCAGGCCGGTGGTCTGGAAGCGTACGACTGGCTTCATCTGCATCACG
>JBDRTQ010000138.1:0-2704 GCA_043823885.1 Candidatus Eiseniibacteriota bacterium
GGCGTGGAGCGCGTCGCCTACGAGACAAAGCGCAGGCTGGCCGCGCGCGGGCACGAGGTACACCAGGTCGGGCAGCGGACGAGCGCAGACGCTCCGGACACAGAGGAGCTCTTCGGCTTCACGGTGCATCGGTACGGCAGCGGCGGGCGTCGTCAGCGCTTCGGAGGACGGACGCGGGACGCGCTCTATCGCTCGGGTCCGGTGATGGAACGCCTGCTCGACGAGCATGAGTTCGACGTGGTCCTGCCGCACCACTACTTCCCGTACTACTCCTACGCGAGGCTCCCGAGGGCCAAGGCGACGCCGGAGCTTCTGACGTTCCACGCTTCGTTCTGGCAGGAACTGAAGCTCGAGGGCGCAGAGCGTTCGATATGGAAGCCCCTGGAGTCGCTCTTCTTCGGGCGACTCGCAAGGCGTACGGAAGTGTCGTGCTTGAGGCGCGCCGACCGGGTCATCGTCCTCAGCGACTTCTCCAGGGAACTTCTGGCCAGCTGCTACTCGTTCGCCAGGAACAAGGTCGTCAGGATCCCCGGCGGGGTCGATCTGGACAGGTTCCACCCCGCGCCCGATCGCGCCGCGGTCCGGTTGTCGCTCGGTCTGCCTCCGGACCGCCCGGTCCTCTTCACGGCGAGGCGGCTTGTGCCGCGGATGGGCGTCGAGAACCTGCTGCTCGCGCTGCCTGACATCAGGTCGGCGTTCCCGGACGTGCTTCTCGTGATCGCAGGGCGTGGGAGGCTCGAGGGAGAGCTCAGGGAACTGGTGGCGGCCAGGGGTCTGTCGGACAACGTCAGGTTCGTGGGGTTCGTCGATGACAGCGACCTGGTCGGCTACTATCAGGCGGCGGACCTGTTCGTGCTGCCTACGCTGGCGTTCGAGGGGTTCGGCATGGTGACGCTGGAGGCGCTCGCGTGCGGGACGCCCGCCGTGGGGACGCCGATCGGCGCGACCCCGGAGATCCTGGAGCGGCTCGCTCCTCAACTCCTCCTGGCGGGCACGGAACCTCACGCGATAAGGCGGGGAGTCGGCGCGATGCTCGAGTGGCTCTCTGATCCGGCCGCGGCCGGCAGCCTGAGGGAGCTCTGCAGGAGCTACGCGGAGGCCCACTACGGCTGGGACCGCGCCGTCGACGCGCTGGAGGGGGAGATGCACGCGCTTCTGGAGGGTGGCGGACCAGGATGAGCGACACGCGAGATCCCATGTGGAGGGTGCGCAGACTGCTCGCGATGAGCCCCACGGAGGTGGGGCTTCGCGTCGCGAGGGGCGTCGCCCCCAGAGCGCGTCGTTCCCGGACGCCGGTGCATCAGAGTGAGAAGTCAGCGGCACAGGCCGTGCAGTCGCACAGCGTCCCGCCTGACGAGGTCGCCGCGTGGGTGGAGCGTGAGCTGGACGGGGATCGCGGCAGGCTGCTGCCCGGAGCGCGGGACGGCTCGGGGCTCGACGCGGCGCTCCGCGCGCTGGGCGTTCGGCTCGAAGAGCTGACGGACGCCGCCGAGGCGGTGCTCGACGGGAAGGTCCGCGCCTTCGGGTGGACCGACCTCGACATCGGTCGCAGCCCGGACTGGCTCAGAGACCCCGATACGGGAGGCTCCTGGCCGCTGACATTCTGGGCCGACGTGGACTTCCGCGGGACGGACGGACTGGGCGACCCGCGGTACGTCTGGGAGGTCAACCGCCACCACCACCTCGTTACGCTGGGGAGAGCCTACGCGCTGTCCGGCGACCCCCGCTTCGCCGAGCGCATCTGGCGGGACATCGTCTCGTGGGTCGAGGCCAACCCACCACTATTCGGCATCAACTGGTCCAGTCCGCTCGAAATTGCGATTCGTCTGATGTCGTGGGCTATGGCGCTCGACCTTGTGGGTTCTCACGGGGCGAAGGGGTTTGACGCCGCCACCGTGGCCACCAGCGTGTCGTTGCAGGCAGCGCACCTGTCTGATAACCTATCTGTTTACGCCTCTTCTCGGAACAACCACCTGATAGGAGAGGCGGCGGGGCTCCTGGTCGCGGGGGCCAAGTTCCGGTTCCTTCGACGCGCCGGGATTTTCTCGAGGCGCGGCAAAGACGTGCTGGAGCGGGAGCTCAACGCACAGGTCAGTGCGGATGGCGTGACCCGCGAGCAGGCGTTTCAGTACCAGGTGTTCGTGATCGAGTTCGCCCTGCTGGGGATGGCCGCTGCCGCTGCTTTGGGTACGTCCCTTGCTTCGGATAATGTACAGACCGTGGGCAGGATGTCCCGGTTCCTGGGTAGCGTCTCAGGAATCGGCGGTGTCCCACCATCGGTCGGCGACGAGGACGGGGGGAGGGCCTACGAGCTCTCCGATCGACCGGGACGGCAGGCGGCGATGGCCGCCGCGGTCGGCGCGCTGGCGGCTGGCACGACACCGCCGATCCACTCGGTGGCGGCCGACTTCGAGCCGGCACTGTGGCTCTTCGGCACCGAGTCGACGGCGGACCTCGCGCGGGAGCGCGGCGAGGAGCGCGGGTTCGACGGCGACGGGGCGCCTTCGCGTTGCTTCGTGGACGGTGGCTACTTCGTACCCACCGGGGACGTGCAGCACGGCGTCATCGATTGCGGGCCGCTCGGCTACCTGTCGATAGCGGCACACGGTCACGCCGACTGCCTGTCGCTTGCGGTGTCGCACCGCGGGAGTTGGGTGCTGGTCGACCCCGGCACGTACTGCTACCACCGCGACGCGGTGTGGCG
>JBDRTQ010000139.1:0-4185 GCA_043823885.1 Candidatus Eiseniibacteriota bacterium
ATGCCGGGGTGTGCTCATGCATGGCCCCGGTGACAGCGACCGGCGAAGCGAAACGGCTCGCCGCGTAATGAAACGATCACCGAGGAGTCACAGATGCCAAGCGGTGTCAGGGTGAGATTCGCGCCCAGTCCGACGGGCCACCTTCACGTCGGCGGCGCAAGGACCGCGCTCTTCAACTGGCTCTTCGCCAGGGGGCAGGGCGGAACGTTCGTGCTGAGGATCGAGGACACCGACCGCGCGCGTTCCACGGACGAGTCCGAGCGCGACGTGCTCGAGGACCTCAAGTGGCTCGGCCTGACCTGGGACGAGGGTCCTGGCGCCGACGGCGGCCACGGGCCGTACCGTCAATCGGAGCGCCTCGACATCTACCAGGCGCACACGGATCGGCTTCTCTCGGAGGGCAAGGCCTTCCTGTGCTACTGCTCGGACGAAGAACTCGAGGTCAAGCGGAAGGCCGCACTGGCCGCGGGCAGCGTCCCGCAGTATGACGGAACTTGCAGGGAACTGTCCGGCGAGCAGCGCGCGGAGCATGAGCGGGCCGGTCGCCCGCCCGTCGTACGGATGCGAGGGCCGGTCGCCGACATCACGGTGGCGGACCTTGTCAGGGGCGACGTGGAGTTCAAGCACGAGATGCTGGGTGACTTCATCATCCTGAGAAGCGACGGACGGCCCACCTACAACTTCGCCGTTGTGGTTGACGACGCTCTCATGGAGATCACTCACGTCATTCGCGCGGAGGAACATCTTCCCAACACGATGCGCCAGGTGCTGCTCTACGAGGCGCTTGGGTATCCGCTTCCCGCCTTCGCTCACGTGTCGCTCATCGTTGACAAGGACCGGAGCAAGCTCTCGAAGCGACGGGGCGCGACGTCGGTGGCCGAGTTCAGAGAGCAAGGGTACCTCCCGGGCGGGCTCATCAACTACCTGGCGCTCCTTGGGTGGTCTCCGCCCGACGGCGAGGAAGTGATGTCCCTTGCTGAACTCACTGAGAAGTTCGACCTGAGCCGCGTGTCAACGAGCCCCGCGGCCTTCGATGAGGACAAGCTGGACTGGGTAAACGCTCATCACCTGAGAGACGAACCGCTTGCGGACGTGGCCGCGCTCGCGATGCGCTTCGCCGAGGAGCGCGGGTTCTTCGAGCCGGATTTCGGGCGCTTCGAGGCGATGGTCGACCTGGCGCGCGAGGGCCTGTCAAGGCTGTGCGACCTTCCGGACGCGATATCGTTCTTCTTCGACGGCCACCTCGAGACCGAGGATGACGCACGGGAGTGGCTGTCCCAGGACTACGCGAAGCAACTGGCGGCGTCGCTCGTCAGGCGGCTCGAGGAGGGCGGCGAGGAGATGGACGCCGAACTGTTCAAGACGGCGCTCAAGAGCGCGGGGAAGGACGCGGGCGTGAAGGGGAAGGAACTCTTCATGCCGGTGCGGTCAGCTCTTACCGGGCGCACCCACGGTCCCGCGCTCGGGGAGGTGGCGGCCGTTCTCGGGCGGGAGCGCGTGATCGAAAGGCTGAAGCTGGCCGCGGGGGAGCAGGGCCGGTCCTGAGGAGGAACTGAGGTGCGGATAGCGGTTCTCTACGGCGGGACGTCCGCCGAACGCGATGTCTCGCTGGTGTCCGGGCGCTCCGTGGGGCTCGCCCTCGCCGAGCGCGGTCACGACGTGCTCCTGGTCGACCCGGCGGAGGGGGACTCGCCGCTCGGCGCGCGCGAGGCGGCCGCCGCAGCGGTCATCAACGCAGACCCGCCGGCCGTTCGTCACGAGACGGGCAGCGCCATAGTTGCCGTTCAGGGAGAGGCCGTTCAGTCTGCGGACGTCGTGTTCATCATGCTCCACGGGGGCACGGGCGAGGACGGGACCGTACAGGGACTGCTCGAGCTGGCGGGCAAGAAGTACACGGGCTCGGGTGTGCTCGCGTCCGCACTGGCGATGGACAAGCGCGCCTCCAAGGTGCTCCTGGAGGAGGTCTACGTTCCGACACCCAAGTGGCGAGTGGTGACGTTCGAGAAGAAACTCCCGCCGTACGCCCGCGGAGGTTCACCGGCGTTCCCTGACGACGTCGCAGTCGAGGAGGCCGCCGGTGCCGTGAACGAACTCGGCGGCTATCCCGTGGTCGTCAAGCCCAACGACCAGGGCTCGACGGTCGGCCTGACGGTGGTGAAGGAGGAGCGGCAGCTCGTCCCCGCGGTCAAGCTGGCCGGCAAGTACTCGCGCCACGTGCTTCTCGAGACCTACATCCCCGGCCGGGAGCTTGCCGTGGCCGTGTTGGGAGGTGAAGCGCTTCCCGTGGTGGAGATCGCCCCGAAGAGCGGGCTCTACGACTACGAGAGCAAGTACGGCAAGGACATGAGTGTCTATACCTGCCCTGCGGAGATCCCCGCGCTCCTGACCGACCAGCTGAAGGCCAGCGCCCTCAAGGCGTTCGCGGCGCTCGGATGCCGCGGGTACGCGCGCGTCGACTACCGGCTCTCACCCGCCGGGAAGCCGTTCTGCCTCGAGGCCAACACGGTCCCCGGCATGACAGAGTTCAGCCTGGTGCCTATGGCGGCCGCAGCCGTCGGGATAGGCTTCGGCGAACTGGTCGAGCGGATCGCCGAAAACGCCTTGAAATAGGGGATTCTCTGGCACAACTGATGCACTCCTGCCCATCTCGGACGCTGTAGAATGCGAGACTTGGGCAGGGCTTGTCTGGTGGTCCGACGCCTGGACCACCGCCCCACCAGTCTTGCTAACTCATTGATATAACTGACGTTAGGCTACGGCCGTGCCTCGGGCGCCCCGGGCGGGCTGTCGGGAATGGCAACAGTTTCGACAAACCCTGTTGACCATGTTCCAGCCAGCTAGTAGCTTCTTGCTGACCTATCTCCCTCAGAACGTCGTCTGAGGGGCGTAGGAACCGCAATAGGCACATTGGATGGGGCGTGTCTGAGAGCCTGCGTGCCGTCGCGCGAGCGGTGTCCGCCGCGGCGGGGTGTGTACGCCGGATTCGTGGAGGTCGGCTCATGAGGAACGGACAAGCGATGCGAACGAGCCTGGTCGTGTTCGTGGCCCTGGCGCTGCTGGCGACGGCCGCAGTCGCCCAGACCACAGCCGAGTACAAGATAGGCCAGGGCGATGCCCTGAGCATCTCCGTGTGGAGGCACCCGGAGCTTGAGCGGACCGTAGTCGTGAGGTCCAACGGCCGCGTGACCTTCCCGCCAATCGGCGAAGTCGCCGCGGCGGGAATCACGCCTTCGGACCTGTCGAGGGAGATCATGCAGCGTCTCAGGGACTACACACGTGAGACGACTCAGGTCACTGTGACGGTTGCCCAGTTCAACAGCAGGGCCGTCTTCCTGACGGGGCAAGTCGTGTCTCCCGGCAGGTACAGCTTCGAGGCGATCCCGGATCTTCTGCAGTTGCTGAGCTCCGCCGGCGGACCGCTTCCCAGCGCGGACCTCTCGCAGGTCTCGGTCATCCGCGCGACGCCGACCGGACCGTCGGTCATCACGATCGACGTCGGTTCGTACATGCGCGGGGCGGCTACCAAGCCGCTGCCGCCGCTCGAGCCCGGTGACACGATAGAGATCCCGTCGATCCTTGGGACGGGCGCCGCCGGCGGACAGGGGATGGTCTTCATTTTCGGGGAGGTGGGGGCGCCCGGGGCGTATCCGGCGGCGACCGGCACCGACCTGCTGCAGCTCATCGCCGTGGCAGGGGGCACGACGCCCGCGGCGAACCTCGACGAGGTTTCGGTGGTCATGAACGGCGGGAGCGGCCAGGTTGTGGCCAGGGTCGACCTCAGGAGCGTCATCGATAACGGGACCGCGACCCCGTTCTTGCTCGCCGCCGGCGACCGGGTGTACGTCCCGGCCGGCGATGCGACTCTGGCGGGCCAGATACTGGGCGGGATCGGGACGGTGTTCGGATACACGAGCGATCTGATGTCTTCGTACCTTCTGTATCTGACGCTGGACCGTGAACAGGATGCGAAGAGCGTGAGGGACGTGGCGGTGACCCAGTAGGCACCAGGAGCGCCGCCTCAGTGCGAGATCTCGAATCAGGGAACGGCCGGTGTACTCGGGGGACACATGACTGAGCAGGTGACCAAGCAAGTGGACATCAGGGGCTATCTGAGGGCGGCGTGGAGGCGGAAGTGGCTGCTTCTCATTCCCGTCGTCGCCGCCGGCGTGGCCGGCGGCATTACGG
>JBDRTQ010000140.1:0-5831 GCA_043823885.1 Candidatus Eiseniibacteriota bacterium
GTCGGCGACAGAGTGCTGATGCTCGAGTACTCCGTCTATTCAGTGATAACCCCTGAGGGATGCGCCTCGATACTGTTCCGGGACGCGGCACGCGCGACAGAGGCCGCGGAGGCCATGAAGATCACGGCTCGGGACCTCCTGGAACTGGGCGTGATCGATGAGATAGTGCCCGAACCGGGCGGAGGAGCGCACAGGGACCCCGAGAGAACGGCGCGGCACCTCGGTGAGGCGATAGAGCGTCACCTGGCGGAGCTTGAGAAACTGTCTCCCGCGGAGCTGGTGCGCGGTCGCCTGGAGAAGTTCATGGCCATGGGCGACTACAAGGAGGGGTAGCGGTTGACCGTCATCACCCACCTGGCGGTCGGCGCGGCGGCGGGGTCGTTCACGGACAACGCGGCCGGGGCGACGGCCCTGGGCCTCCTGAGCCACGTGCCGCTGGATGTCCTCCCGCACTACGAATTCGACAAGATGTGGGTGGAGGTCGCGGTCGTGTCGGCGGTCTTCGTGGCGATGCTCGCCGCGGGGATGGGACGGACCGGCGTCTTCTGGGGGGCCGTCGGGGCGGTGGTCCCGGATATCGAGAACCTCCTGTGGAGAACCGGGATCCTGCCGGACGAGAGAAAGATCTTCCCGGGGCATTCGCCCCGACTGTCGAAGATCTTCCCTCACGGCAGGTCTCTTGGACCCCGCCATGCGCTGACACAGTTCGCGATCGTCTGCGCATCGCTCGTCGTCGTCTTTCTGTCAATGCGCTCGGGCGCGAACTGACGGCGACCGCGGGATCGAACTGACAGGGGAGTGCAGGCATGAAGCTGTCCGCTTTCACCAACACGAAGCTGGTCGACCTGTCGCTGCAGTCTCGCAGCAAGGACGAGGTCCTCTCGTCGATGGCGGGGCTGATCGCAAAGTCCCGCGACGTTACCGACGGGGCGCTATTCCTGATCGACGTTCTGGCCAGGGAGAAGCTCGTGACGACGGGGGTCGGCTACGGGGTGGCGTTTCCCCACGCGAAGAGCACGGCGGTCCGCAAGGTCGTGTTCGCGTTCGCCAGAACGGTGGAGGACGTCCCTTTCGACGCTCTTGACTGCAATCCGGTCAGGCTCATATTTCTCATTGGGGCTCCGAGGGAAACCGAGCCTTCCGGAGTCTATCTTAACCTTATGGCACGGTTGTCCTTCCTTATGAAGGACGAGAGCAACAGGAACGCTCTGCTTGCGGCCGAGACTCCGAAGGCCGTGTTCGAGATCTTCGATTCGGTGAAGTAGGCCGTCAGGAGCGGCGGGGAACGCCGCTTCGGGCGCAGTTCGACGTCTCCCTCAAGGAATCGACTTGTGGGTCTTAAGACAAGAGACTACATGACGGCCGACGTGGTGTCGGTGGGGCGGGCGGCCAACGTGGCCGAAATAGTCGCTCTGTTGAAGAAACACCGCATTCCCGGCGTCCCTGTTGTGGATGAGGACAAACGCCTTCTCGGCCTCGTGACGCACGAGGAGATCATCAATATCTTCATACCCCACTATCTCTCGATGTTCGATGAGCTGGCGTTTCTTGACGACCTCGGTGAGATCGAGGCCCAGACCATGGCCGAGATCGAGCCGACTCTGTTTCTGGCCGAGGACATCATGGCCACAGACCTGATCACCGCCGGCCCATCGACATCCATCATGAAGGTCGCCGCGCTGATGGTGAACAGGAAGCTCGTGCTCGTCCCCGTAGTCGATGAGGACAGACGCGTCGTCGGGGTCCTGAGCAGGAACGACGTGAGTTCCGCCCTGACGTGGGCGGCATCGGAGGAGAGCTGATGGCACGGAGGCACATGCCGGCCATAGGGGCGGCGCTCGTCGCCGTCCTTCTGATTTCTGGCGCTCTCGCGACCGGCCCCGTGGTGGTGTCCTCGAGCGAGGAGGGCATCGTCCTGACGTACACGCCCGGCAGCGTCGCGCAGCGCCAGGTGATGATCGGCGACAGCGCGTACGCGGCTCTTGAGATCGAGGGTGCGGATGCGATGGGCGTCCCCGGCGCCCCCGACGTGCCGGTCGTGCGGTTGACGCTTGCCGTGCCGGACTGCCGCGACATGGAACTGACCGTCTCCACGAGCGGCCGTTCCACCGTACGTGGTGTGAGGGTCATTCCCGCGCTCACCACGGTCGAGGTGGAAGAGGGCGAGGTCAGCAAGTACGAGTACGCCGAGGGCGACCAGTACGCGCGTGGCGGCCTCTGGCCTCCATCCGCCGCATCGATGACCGAGCCCCGCTGGCTGTCCAGACAGAGAGTGGTGCACGTAGAACTCCATCCGTGTCAGGTCGATCCGGTTGAGGGTACGCTCGTCTCACACGAGACGATCGAGGTGAGGCTGTCGTTCCGCGGAGTCCGGTCGGGGAGGCCCCTCCGGGGCACGTCCGAGCGGTGGGAGCGTCTCTACAGGTCGGTCCTCGCCAACTACGAGAGCGGCAGAGCGTGGCGGACCCTTCCCGATGCGGGGAAGGGACGCCCGGACGAGTACTTCGACACGTCCGCCAACTGGCTCAAGCTCACGGTCGATGGTCGGGGCATCTACGGTGTCGGTCACGATGACCTGGAGGCGGCCGGTGTCGACCCCGCCACGGTCGACCCTGCCTCGATCCGTGTGTTCACTGGAACCGGGCTCGAGCTTCCTGCCGACGTCACCGACCCGCGGCCCGACTGGATGGACGAGTGCACGATCAGCGTCGCCGGAGGTGGCGACGGCGTGTTCGACGAGGGCGACCGCCTCGTCTTCTACGCCCTGGGCGTCGACGCGTGGTCCGACGAACTCCCGCTCGATTCTCCGGACGAAGGCTACTACGAGAACCGATTCGCGGGCACGGCGGTCTACTGGCTGACCTGGGAGAGTGGCGGAACTCCGTTCGCCGCTCCGCCCCTCAGAATGGTGGACGACGATCTGGACGACGACCCCGACCCCGTTCACGTCACCGACTACCGGGCAAGGGCTCACTACGAGGAGAACCTGTACGACTTCCTGGGTCGCGGCGACAACTTCTACATGTACGAGATGAAGCGGCCCTCGCCCGAGCACCGCTATTTCTACGAGAGGCTCACGCACGTCGTCACGGATTCCACGGGGAGTCTCCGAGCCCGCGTCGACGGCAACTCCACCAACTACCTGGTGAACCCGGACCACGTGGTCTACTTCTATCTGAACGACGCCGAGGCCTACATCGGAGAGTGGGAAGGCTACTCGACGCTCGTCTTCGAATCTGACGGTCTCCCGTTCAGGGACTTTCTGCCCCTGGAGCCGGGGCCCGACTACAACTCGTTCGACGTCTTCGTTGCCAGGGCCGACTCCGCCCACGTGAACGACAGCATCATCATAGACTGGTTCGAGTTCAAGTACTGGCGCGAGCTCTGGGCCGACCTTGACTCCGAGGATGACATCGTCGACGACCAGCTGGCGTTCGGCAGTTCCGGTCGCACCGGCGCGCTCGAGTACTCGCTGGACGGTTTCGAGACGGACGACGTCTCCGTGTTCAAGATCATTGACCGCCGCACGGTTCGCCAGGTTCCCGGGGTCTCGACGTCCGGGTCGTCCCCGGGCTTCGGAGCGACGTTCCAGGACGACGTGGCCGACACGACGTCGTACATCGCCGTCTCGGACGGCGGCTATCTCAGACCAGGCATCGAGCGATACGTTCACGCCGGACTCCGCGCGGACACGGAGTTCGACTACGTCATGGTCGTCTACGACGGCTTCTACGACGAGGCGCTGAGGCTCAAGAGCCACAGGGAGAGCGCAGCCGGCGGCGGCTACGAAGTCCGCCTGGTCAGGGTGTCCGACGTCTACAGCGAGTTCTCCTGGGGCGTGGTCGACCCGTCGGCCATCAGGGACTACCTTAAGTACCTCTCCGACAACGCCGTCGTGCCCCCGACGCACGCCCTTCTCATCGGCGACTCCACCTTCGACTACCGCCACTATCTGACGACGGGCATCGAGTGCTTCATCCCGACGTACTACACCGGTGGAGTGCTGTACTGGCCGACCGATTTCTGGTTCGTCGGTTTCGACGCCGTCAGCCAGTACGAGCCGGGAATGGCCCTGGGCAGGCTGACGGTCCGGTCATCGGGTGAGCTCTCCACGGTCATCGACAAGATCGAGCGGTACGAGACTGAGACCGTGCAGGGGATATGGAAGAACACCGTCGTCCTGATCGGTGACGATGAGTGGCGAGACCACCCCACCGACGGTTCCACTCCGCACTTCGAGTACTCGCACACGGAGCAGGCAGAGGAGATAAGCAGGGAAGTTCTTCCATGGTCGCTCGACAGGCTGAAGATCTACCTCATGGAATACGAGTTCGACAGCGCCTGGCACAAGCCGGGCGCCAGAACGGACCTGCTGAAGGTGTGGAACGACGGCGCGCTCATTCTCAACTACACGGGACACGGTAACGAACTCCTGATGGCTCATGAGCTCATCTTCATCGTTGACGACATCCCGACGCTCAAGAACATCGACAGGCTACCGCTCTTCTTCGCGGCGTCGTGCAGGCTCAACAAGTTCGACATGCCGAATTCCGATTCCGTCGGCGAGCTTCTGGTCAAGTCGCCCGTGGGAGGGGCGATCGCGTCCATCGGCAGCACGAGGGACTCGGGCTCGGGCTATAACTCGGCGCTGAACAGAAGCTTCCTCAGGAAGACGTTCGGCGACCAGAGGGACGCTCCGACGGCCTTCCTGGATTTCGGGCAGGCGCTGCAGGCCGGGTTCATCGAGACTTCGTCGAGCCATTCCGTATGGGTCAACAACACGAAGTTCGCGCTGGTGGGAGACCCCGCGACGACCTTCGTGTCGCCCGGCGGTTGGGGCGAGATAGACGAGGACGGCGTCGCGCCCATGCGCAGGAGGGATCGCGTCACTGCCACCGGCCACAACGCGGGCTCGACCGCGGATGACAGCGGCGTCGCGCTGGTGCGTGTCCACGACACGTCCGACACCAGTGGGTACGTCCAGCCGCAGTCGCAGTACCTTGTCCGCTACCACCTGCCGGGTGAGGTCGTCTTCGAAGGTGCCGCCGTCGTCAGCGACGGGGACTTCACGAGCGAGTTCGTCGTGTCGGCGCTCGCTGAGGAGGGGCCGTACGGCCGCATCCGTGCCTACTTCTATGACGGGGAGAACGACGGATCGCTCTCCCTCGAGGGAGTGACGATCGCCGACAGCGTCGAGGTGTCTGACGCGAGCGGGCCCGACATCTCCCTGTCGTTCGAGGGCGGAGGGACGTCCGTCCTGCCGGGCGACGAGCTTGAGGTCCGGCTGTCGGACGAGAACGGGATCAATCTGGTCAACCGAGCCCCTGGAGACGGCATAGTCCTCCTGGTCAACGGGGGAGAGGATTCGACGGACGTCACCAACCTGTTCGTGTACGACCTCGGGAGCTTCCGCGAGGGCGCCATCGTCTATCCGCTGCCGTCGCTCGGGTTCGGGAACCACACCGTCTCGGTCGCCGCGCGCGACAACATGGGCAACCGGTCGTCCAGGAGCCTCCAGTTCGAGATCGTGTCGTCCACCAAGTTTTCGATACGCAACGTGGCGAATCACCCGAACCCGTTCCCGAACGGGGGGGACGGGGGAACCCACATCATGTTCGAGCTGCCCGTGTCCGCCGACGTGACTATCGATATCTTCACCGTGGGTGGGCGGCGGTTGCTGCACATGGGCGACGTGGCCGGTGCGTCGGGCGCCAACGAGGTCTATTGGAACGGACGTGATGCCGAGGGCGACGAGCTGGCCAACGGGGTCTACCTGTACAGGATCCACGCGGTGTCGGACGAGTATCGCGGAGACAAGGCAGAGGTAATAG
>JBDRTQ010000141.1:0-3610 GCA_043823885.1 Candidatus Eiseniibacteriota bacterium
CGTCCGGACGTTCACACAATCTGCATGGGGCAGGCCGCCAGTATGTCGGCCGTGCTGCTGTGCGCCGGGACGAAGGGGAAGCGCTCCGCGCTCCCTCACTCGAGGATCATGATCCATCAGCCGATGGGTGGTAGCGAGGGACAGGCGAGCGACATCGAGATCTACGCCAAGGAGATCGTCAAGATGCGAGAGCGCCTGACGCAGATCCTCTCCGACCACACCGGTCAGGATATCGAGCGCATTCGGAAGGACTCCGACCGCAACTTCTTCATGTCGGCCGAGGAGGCCATGGAGTACGGCATCATCGATCAGGTCATAACGAGGAAGCAGGAGGTCGAGAAGAGCGAGGAGTAGCACGGAGGCCGCTCTGGTGGTTCCTTGCGAGGGTGAAGGGCAAAGGTTATGTTGAGCATCGGCGGGAAGCGGACCAATTGGCGCCCCGCGCAACGTGGTAATCCAGGGCGTGGCGGGCGCCACTGCCATTCGCGAGCGCCGCTCACGCACGTCATGAGGACATTACACGGGAGATGAGATGCTTCACATAGAGCACGACGACGAGACCCTCGATATCAGCGAGAAGCTGCCAATCGTGCCGCTCAGAGACCTCGTTCTCTTCCCGCGCATGATAGTACCTCTGCTCGTGGGCCGACCGCGTTCCGTCAGCGCGCTGGAGGAAGTGATGCACGGCGACAAGATCATGTTCGTCGTGACGCAGCGGGACGTCGAGAAGCACGACCCCGAGCCCGACGACCTCTACCGTGTCGGAACGATAGTCAGAGTCCTGCAGCTCCTGCGCCTGCCCGACGGGACCATGAAGGTCCTGGTCGAGGGGCTCTCGCGAGCCGTGGTCAGGCGGTTCATGAGAACCGGCGACTACCTTCAGGCCCGCCTGGAGATCCGCGACGAGGATTTCGAGCGGACCGTGGAGACCGAGGCGCTCATGAGGAGCGTCGCCGGCCAGTTCGAGGAGTACGTCCAGTTGTCGCGGAAGATCCCGCAGGAAGTGCTCATCTCGGTGGTCAACATGGAGAACGTAGCGAGGTTCGCGGACACCGTTGCGACCCATCTCTCCGGGAAGATCGAAGAGAAGCAGCGCGTTCTCGAGGCCGAGGACGTCACGACGAGGCTCCGGATCCTGGCGCGCGCGCTGTCGGCCGAGCTGGAGATCCTGAGACTCGAGCGCAAGATCGAGAACCAGGTGCGCGAGCAGCTGCAGAAGAGCCAGAAGGAATTCTATCTGCACCAGCAGATGAAGGCGATCCAGGAGGAGCTGGGGCAGGAGGGTGAGGGGACACCGGAGGTCGGCGAGCTTCAGCAGGCGATCGAGGAAGCGCACATGAGCGAGGAGGCCGAGAAGAAGGCTCTGGCCGAGCTCGACCGCCTCAAGAAGATGTCACCTATGTCGCCCGAGGCGACCGTTGTCCGGACTTACATCGAGTGGATGACCTCGATGCCCTGGGAGAAGCGGTCCAAGGACCGCGACGAGATCAGCGAGGTCGAGGGTATCCTCGAGGACGACCACTACGGCCTCCAGAAGCCGAAAGAGCGCATCCTCGAGTATCTTGCGGTGCTCAAGCTGACCGAGAAGGTCAAGGGGCCCATCATGTGCCTCGTGGGCCCTCCGGGCGTCGGCAAGACGTCGCTGGGCCGCTCGGTTGCGCGTGCGCTCGACCGCGAGTTCGTCCGCGTGTCGCTGGGCGGCGTCAGGGACGAGGCCGAGATCCGAGGACACAGGCGAACCTACATCGGGTCGATGCCCGGTCGCATCATCCAGGGGCTCAAGAAGGCCGGCACCAAGAACCCGGTCTTCCTGCTGGATGAGGTCGACAAGATGAGTTCCGACTTCCGGGGCGACCCGGCGTCGGCGCTCCTTGAGGTGCTTGATCCCGAGCAGAACTGCGCGTTCAACGACCATTACCTGGACGTCGACTTCGACCTGTCGGAGGTGATGTTCATCACGACGGCGAACGTGCTGCACACGATCCCACCCGCGCTAGAGGACCGGATGGAGACCATTCGTCTGCCCGGCTACCTCAGGCACGAGAAGATACAGATCGCGAAGAAGTTCCTGGTGCCGAAGCAGCTCGAGGCCAACGGTCTGAAGGAGCTGGGCGTGACGTTCTCGCAGGCCGCGCTCGTGCGGATCGCCGAGGACTACACGCGCGAGGCCGGCGTCAGGAACCTCGAGCGCGAGATAGCGAACATCTGCAGGAAGATCGCCCGCGAACACGCGGCGGGGAAAAGGATGACCAGGAAGGTCACGCCGGCCGCCGTCAGGAGATTCCTCGGCATGGCGCGATTCCTTTCGCAGGAGGTCGAGACAGAGAGTCGTGTCGGCGTCGCGACGGGCCTGGCATGGACCAGCGTCGGCGGCGAGATCCTGACCGTCGAGGTGCTGACCATGAAGGGCGACGGCACCCTGACCCTCACCGGCAAGCTCGGAGAGGTGATGCAGGAGTCCGCGAAGGCGGCGTTCTCGTACGCGAAGGCGCACGCGGCCGAACTCGGGATCAACCAGGAGCACCTGGAGAACATCGACATCCACATCCACGTGCCCGAGGGTGCCATTCCGAAGGACGGTCCGTCCGCCGGCGTCGCCATGGCGACCGCGCTGGTCTCCGCGCTGACCGGCAAGGCGACCAGATCGGACATCGCGATGACGGGCGAGATCACTCTCGGCGGGAAGGTGCTGCCGGTCGGTGGCTTGAACGAGAAGGCCGTCGCCGCGCACAGTGCCAAGCTCACGACGCTCATCATCCCGAGCAGGAACGAGAAGGACGTCGGTGAGTTTCCGAAAGAGGTGATCCGCGATCTCAATATCGAGCTCGTTGACAGACTGGACCAGGTCTTTGCCCTGGCGTTCGAAGGCTGGGACGAACACATGGCCAAACCGGACGAACACGCCGGCGAACCGCGTCCGGGGGCTTCTCTGTCACCACCTGCACCACACTAGAACGAACAACAGGTGACCAGAGGGCCCCGCGGACGCACCGCGGGGCCCTTTCTATAGTACGCGGGGCACACTAAGCTGGTACACTTGCCGACGCCGTTTACCCGCAGTCCTTTGACCGGAACCGTGTGACGACCATGAGAATCGAGACAGCCGAGTTCATGCTGGGCGCCGCAAGTCTGACGCAGCTCCCGCACGACGGCCTGCCCGAGATCGCGCTCGGGGGTCGCTCGAACGTGGGCAAGTCGTCCTTGCTGAACAAGCTCACGGGACGGAAGAAGCTCGCGCGCATCTCGCGCACGCCCGGGAAGACCAGAGAACTCAACCTCTACAAGATCGACAACCGGATGATACTTGTGGATCTCCCGGGCTACGGGTTCGCGAAGGTCCCCGACAGGGTCAAGGAGGAGTGGGGACAGCTGGTCGAGAGCTATCTGAACTCGCGCAAGGAGTTGGCGGCCGTCGTTCACCTGGTGGACTCCCGACATCCTCCGACGCGCGATGACGTTCAGATGCACGAGTGGATAAGGCACTACGAGGTGCGGGCGTTGATTGCGGCGACGAAGGTTGATAAGATAGCGCGAGGCAAGCGTGCCGCCGCGCTTCGCTCGATCCGGGGATTGCTCGAGCCTGACGAGACCACGCCCGTGGTCTTCTTCT
>JBDRTQ010000142.1:0-4176 GCA_043823885.1 Candidatus Eiseniibacteriota bacterium
TGGTCAGGTCGCCGCGGACGACGAAGCTCGCCGGGAACGTCTGCCCCTCCCCGACGTCCCACTCGACGGCCATCTTGTGCTCTTCGTCAATCGTCGGTCCGAACGTGTTGGGGCAGCCGACCCGGTGCACGGAGATACCCCGGCCGCGCGTGATGATACCCACTATCTGGTCGCCCGGCACCGGCAGGCAGCACTTGGCGAAGCTGAGCATGATGTCGCCTATGCCCTTGATCTTGACCCCGGTCTCCGGGCGCCTCACCTTCCGGGTGAGACGCTCGACGATCGCCGGCCTCCTCGGAGGCCTCGGCCGCAGCTTCCGCTCGAGTTCCCCGGGACTGATGTCGCCGCGTCCTACCGCGGCCGCCAGATCTTGCGTGCCGTCGAACCCGAAGCTCTGCGCCACGTCGTCGAGCGACATCTCCCCGGCGTCCGCGCCGAGCCTCTTGAGCTCCTTGTCTATGATCCTGCGCCCCAGAACGATACTCTGGCCGTCGGCCTGTTCCCTCAGGTAGTGGCGGATCTTGCCGCGCGCCTTCGATGTCACCACCAGACCGAGCCAGTCGCGGCTCGGGTGCGCCGACTCCGAAGTAACGACCTCCACGGTCGACCCGCTCTCGAGCACGAACTTGAGCGAGACCAGCCGGCCGTCGACCCGCGCGCCCGCGCAGCGGTTGCCGACGTCCGTGTGAATGGAGTAGGCGAAGTCTATGGGCGTCGAGCCCTTCGGGAGGTGCTTCAGGTCGCCGTTCGGCGTGAAGACGAAGATCTCGTCGCGGTAGAGGTCGACCTTGAGCGACTCGAGAAACTCGTCAGCCTCCATCAGGTCCACGTTCCCCTCCAGAAGCTGCCGGACCCACGCCAGGCTCTTCCTCAATTCCTCGTCCGCAGGCCGCCCTTCCTTGTAGGTCCAGTGGGCCGCGATGCCCATCTCCGCCTGCTCGTGCATCTCCTTTGTGCGTATCTGAATCTCCACCATCTGACCGCGGGGTCCCATGACCGTCGTGTGAAGAGCCCGGTAACCGTTGATCTTCGGTGTCGCGATGAAGTCCTTGATGCGGTCGTGCACGGGCGTGTAGAGCGTGTGGACCGCGCCCAGCGACCGGTAGCACTCACCGACGGTGGACGTGATGATCCGCATCGCGACGAGGTCGTAGATCTCATCGATCGTCTTGTCCTGTGCCAGCATCTTCATGTGAATGCTGTAGAGGTGCTTCGAGCGGCCGAAGATCCTCGCACGCACTCCCTCGCGCTCGAGCGCCTCACGTATCGGACTCAGTATCTGCTCGATGTAGGCGTCTCGTTCCAGACGACTGGCCGAGAGCGCGCTGTCGAGCTTGCGGTGAGCGTCGGGCTCGAGCCACTTGAACGCGAGGTCCTCGAGCTCGCGCTGGATCCTCGCCATGCCGAACCTCCCGGCGAGCGGTGCGTAGATCTCGCGCGTCTCGCAGGAAATGCGCTCGATCTGGTCGGGCGCCAGGTGCTGGATGGTCCGCATGTTGTGGAGGCGATCGGCAAGCTTTATGAGGATGACGCGAACGTCTTTGACGACGGACAGGAGCATCTTTCTGAAGTTCTCGGCCTGCTCGCGCTCCTTGCTCTCGAACTTGAGGCCGGTGATCTTGGTGACGCCGTCGACGAGTTCGGCGATCTCATCCCCGAACTCGGACGCGAGAGTGGCGAGGTCGATCTCGCTCTCTTCGACGACGTCGTGGAGAAGACCGGCCGCAACGGTCGAGGAGTCGAGCTGAAGCTGTGCGAGGATCTCCGCGGTCATCTCTGCGTGGACGATGTAGGGGTCCCCGGACTTGCGGGTCTGCCCCTCGTGCGCGCGGGAGGCGACTTCGTGCACGCGTTCGACGAGGCCGGCGTCCAGCCGGGGGTCCAGTTCGAGGACTCGCTTTGCGTATTCGGAACCTGTCATGGCCTGGTCCGGGTCTCGACACTTGCTCGGCGACGCGGGGTGCAGACGCGCCACCGGCTAGTAGTCCTCGGGCTGGACGTCCTTGAGCCTCAACTGCAGGTCGGTTACCCCTCTCCAGGTGTTCTCCTCGAGCACGTACGCCAGGGCGACCATTCCACCGCCGCTCCTGAGCTCGTCGAGGGAGCCGGCCATTCCGAAACCGATGGCGTCCATGACACGGTCGCCCTGCGCGACAGTCAGCTTGAGGTGGCCGTTGCCGACCGACTTGGCGGCGATCAGTTTGACGTCGCGGGTGCCGAAGACGGGCTCCGGGTTGCCCGCGCCGAACGGCCGCATCTGCTTCGTGTGCTTGACGAGACCGAAATCACACTCGTCGAGTGTGACGAGAGAGTCAATGTCGATGACGGGAATCAGGTCCTCCGCGGTCAGAGTGCATGACACAGCGCTCTCCACGCACTCACGGAACTCGGGCAGACGCTCCTCGGGCAGCGACACGCCGGCGGCGTGCTGGTGGCCTCCGAAACTCGTCAGGTAGTCCTTGCACCCGACCAGGGCGGAGTGCAGGTCGAAGCCCGGAATGCTGCGCCCCGACCCCTTCCCGACCCCGTCCGACACGGCGAGCAGGATGGTCGGCCGGTTGTACTGTTTGGCTATCCTGGAAGCGACTATTCCTATGACGCCGGGATGCCAGCCGGACGACCAGAGCACGATCGATCGCTTACTCGACAGGTCGACCGACTCCTCGATGATCCTGGTGGCATCCTGAAGCACGTCGGTCTCGAGACTCCTCCGCTTCTTGTTCTCGAGATCCAGCTGCTGCGCGATCTCGGCCGCCTTGGCCTCGTCGTCAGTCGTGAGGAGTTCGACGCCGATGCTCGCATCACCGAGACGCCCGGCCGCATTGAGCCTCGGACCCAGGGCGAATCCGATGTGCTGGGCCTGCACCCGCGCCGGCTCCACGCCCGCAACTTCCATGAGCGCCCTGAGCCCCGGGTTAGACGTCACGCGAAGCCGCTCGAGCCCCAGCGTGGTCAGCACGCGGTTTTCCGAGTCGAGCGGAACGATGTCCGCCACGGTGCCGACGGCGACCAGGTCGAGGTTTTCCTCGACAGAGTGGGCGACGTCGCGGTAGTCGCGCGCGAGCGCCTCCATCACCTTGTATGCCACACCGACGCCCGCCAGGTGCGGGTAAGGGTACTTCGAGTCCTTCCGCTTGGGGTCGACGACGGCCAGCGCGTTCGGCAGCGTCTCCTGCGGCTCATGATGATCGGTGACGATCACGTCGATGCCGAAGCTGTTCGCGAGGTCGATCTCGTTGTGGCCCGTCACACCGCTGTCCACGGTCACGATCAGCTTGACTCCGCTGTCGCGCGCCACTCGCACACCGCTCTCGGAGAGCCCGTACCCGTCTGTCAGCCTGTTGGGGATGTAGAATCCGACGTCGAGGCCGGCGGCCTCCAGGCATCGCTTGACCACGACGACGGAGGTAATGCCGTCGACGTCGTAGTCGCCGCACACGAAGACCTTCTGACCTCTGTCCACCGCGACCCGCAGTCTCTCAAGCGCGGGCTCGATGTCGGGGAGCAGCAGCGGGTCGTGAAGGACCTCGCGGTCAGGGTGGAGGAACGCCGCCGCGGACTCCACAGTCGTTACGCCGTGACGGATCAGAACGGCCGCGAATGCCCGGGGCACACCCATCTCGCCCGCGAGCGCGACCGCCCGAGCCCGCTGTTCTTTGTCTGGGAGGATCCAACGGCGCTTCAAGCGTCTCTCCTGTTCGACGGTGGACTGCACTTGCCGCCGATCGGCGGGCCGGCGGCCGTCACGACCGCGCGGCGCGTCCGCGACTCGTGCGCGTGGCGTGGACCGGAGAAGACAACTGAGACGGAGCAGACCGTAAGCCGAGTTCTGTCGGAGGGTCTCCCCTCCGTGGCGATCATTCATCTGGGACGCCTGTTACCAGGCGCCTCGTGCGACCTACCCGAGAGTTGTAGCGAAGCGGGCAGCTTCTCCTCTCCTATTCGGTCTCGCTCCGGGTGGGGTTTACCTAGCTGCTCCCGTCACCGGGAGCACTGGTGAGCTCTTACCTCACCTTTTCACCCTTGCCGGGACCCCGTCGCCGGGGACCTTAGGCGGTTTCCCTTTCTGCGGCACTTTCCTTAGGATCGCTCCCACTGGGAGTTACCCAGCACCCGGCCCTGTGGAGCTCGGACTTTCCTCAGGTGAGCCCGAAGGCCCCCCCGCGACCGCCTGGT
>JBDRTQ010000143.1:0-8090 GCA_043823885.1 Candidatus Eiseniibacteriota bacterium
GGATCTCACAGGAGCGATTCGTTCAGATGTATGCACGGACCCCTCCTAGAAGAAACTGGTGAAGCGCAGACGGACACCCTCGAACTCCGGCTCTTCGAAACACACGCCGCCGGTGCACTTCTTTCCGCCGCGTTCCGTGCCCGCCGCCAGTGAAACCTCGAGGTCATCGGTTAAGAGCTTGCGAGCCTCCAGAATGAACCAGCCCTCTCGAGTCTCGGTCTCTGAAGTGGTTCGCTCGGCGGTTGCGATCAGGGTCAGGTCCGTCGACGAGTAGAATGCCGCCGACACCAGGTAGTCCTCGTAGGCCGCGTCGTACTTGTCCTCTGTCGTCTGCCCCTCGAACGTCACCTCGAGCGCGTTCCCCGAGCCCACCTCAAGCTCGGCAGTCAGTGCGCCCGTCATGTGCTCGTCGAACTTCCCCGTCGCCTCCTCCACCTCGAACGCGTACTCCCTGGACCATGACGCCGCGGCCGAACCGCTGATCCCCTCACCCAGCGTCCAGTCCACCTGTCCGAACATCTCCCAGTAGCGCAGGTCCGAGTCGTGATTGCGCGCCTCCGAAGCGCCGCCGGTCAGGTAGAAGGCATCGCCCAGCTTCCCGCTTCCCTCGACCAGGAAACCCCTCTCATCGTCGAGGTCGGGCTGGTAGGTCACGCGGTTCATCTGAGTCCACACATGATCTCGGACGCCGGTGGGCGGGCTGACAAGATAGTGATTGTACTCCTCGTAGTCCTTGAACTCGCCGAAGAGCGTGATCCCGCCCAGGCCAACCGTTCCGGAAGCGTAGAGAGCGTGGCCCTCGATGTCGCCCGTGAGCGTCATCGGATTCTCTCCGTCGCGCTTCACGTACTCCGCGACCATGGACACGGGCCCCGCCCAGATCGACAGCTCGGTACCGAGAAGGACGTCCGTCGCGCGCGCGAACTCCTTGGGAATGCTGATCTCGTCGTCCTTCTGCGTCCTGGACCGCTGAACAACGCTGCCGGCGACCTCGGCGTAGTCCGTGAAGGGCGCCGAAACGCGCGCGGCGCTGACGACATGCTCGTAGTAGCGAGAACCCTCGACGTCGTCCGTGGCCGCCCCGGAGAGTGCCGTGATGGACACGTCGCCCATCGAATACTCGGCCAGGGCGCCATCCAAAAACGTGTCGTGCTCGAGGACAATCTCCTCATGGCTCCGAAGCGTCAGGCCGTGCCCGAACGTCGAGGAAAAGTGGCCCGCCCTCAGGCTCAAATCCTCGTGGTCGAAGGCGACGTAGCGGTGCTTGATCTCTGCCGGAGGGGCCGCTATCTCAGCCGGGTTGTAGTCCCTGTCCGAGAGCAGGTATGTGCGATAGGCCGCGCCCACGGTCAACGGACCGGCCACCACATCGAGGTCGACGCGGACGTCGGTGACGGAAGCGCCGTAGTCGACCCAGACCGTGGTGCCGTCGACGGCTATTTCTCTCTCGAGGCCGGTGTTGTACAGGTACTTCCCCTGCACCAAGCCGCTCGCGTACACATCGATCTCGGCAGAGACCGAGGCCGACACGACGGCCAGGAGCATGACGGGCAGGACGACCTGCGTCCGTCCGTGTCTACTCACCGGTCTTCTCCTCGACCTTCTTGGTCGCATCCAGCTCCTCGTCATCCGGGCAGTCCTCCGGAAGAAGCCTGGCCACGGCGGCCGCCAGCTCCTCGTGGTTCTTCGGGCGGTAACCCGTCACCGCATAGGCGATGTTCCCGTCCGTGTCCACCAGCACGGTCCTGGGAACGGACGTCACGTGGAACTGCCTGGCCACCTTCTGGGCGGGGTCGAGAAGCACCTCGAACGTGTTCCCCTTGGACTTGATCAGGGAACCGACGCGCGACATCGACTTCGGCCCGTCGATCGAGATCGCCACTACCCTGAGCCCGCAGTTCTCGTAGCTGTCGAAGATCTCCTGCAGATCCGGGAACGCCTTGATACACGGCTTGCACCAGGTCGCCCAGAAGTCCACGATCACCGGTCCGTCCTCGAGCAGCTCAGATAGCGTGACGTCCTCACCATCGATATTCGGAAGGGTGAAGTCGGGCGCCCTCTTGTCAGCGCCCGCAGATATGCCCGCCCCCGTCAACACGAGGAGCGCGGCCAGCACCAATGCCAGCCCCGCCAGTCTCCTGTCAGTCATGTGCCCCCCATTCTGATTCCTACCTTATTATACCATCGCACAGACCACAGGTCAAGAATTCACCCGGAGCGCACTTACAGCCGCACCGGACGCACGCAGACAGCCGCCCCGAGCTTAGACGCCCGGGCGCTGCTCTCATTCGGCTCACGTGCGATCGGGGTTGCGCGGGGCTCCAGTGAGCGTTACGTAGGAACGCCTGCCCCGCAATGGACGTTATATGCTCGCGAGCTCCAGACCGACTCCGACGGGCTGATCCTCCCGAACGGCCGGCCCGAGGCGCCCCACTACCTTCGTGAGAACGCGCTCCACGGCCGCCTCATCCTGCACCAGGTCGAGGCCCTCCGTGTCTATGGTCAGCACATCCGTGATGCGGGTCGCGCGCGCGCACCAGTCTTCGTAGGCGCTGTTCAGCGCCCTGAGATACTCGCTCGATATCTCCCGCTCGCAGTCGCGCCCGCGGCATCTGATGCGCTCCTGCAGCGTCTCCACGCCGGCCCGCAGGTAGACCACCAGGTCCGGAGTGCGCAGGAAGCTCGTCATCGTATCGAACAGGTCCGTGTAATTCTCGTAGTCCCGGTCCGACATGAACCCCCGGCGATGGAGAGTGTGAGCGAATATCTCCTTGTCCTCGTATATGGTCCTGTCCTGAATACACGGTTCGTCTGAACTCACCATCTCCCTGTGGATCTCGAAACGCTTTGAAAGAAAGAAGACCTGCAGGTGGAACGACCACCGGTCCATGTCCGCGTAGAAGTCGTCGAGGTAGGGGTTGTCGATGACCGGCTCGTAGTACGCGCGCCACCCCAGGTGGTTCGCGAGGAGCGTGGTGAGATGGGTCTTGCCTACACCGATGTTTCCAGCGATGGCCACGAACTTTCCGGGTCGCATAGTGAGCTCCCGAGGATTTGTGAAGAGATGCCGGCAGGGGAACCGCCCGCCTGAGGCAGGATGAATCTACCCTCGGGTCTTGGATGTGTCAACAGATTTCCCCTCCTCGAAGACAAGCGGCTGGAGGTTCTTCGTCATCGCTCACGGAACGATCCTGACCCGGGCGCCCACGGCCACCGCATCGGCAACCGCCAGGAGATCGTCGTTCCGGAGACGGACGCACCCGCGGCTGGACCTCGTCCCGACCAGCTCCGGCTCGTTCGTGCCGTGTATGCCGATCCCCTCCCACGGCGGGCACTCCAGACGAAGGAAGAGCGGGCCGTAGGCCCGCTCTCCCTCATGTTCCCAATCGCTCGAATCCTCGATGGACACCACCCGGAACTCACCCTCGGGGGTCCTGCAGTCGCCCTCTCTCGCCTTGTCCGCGCCGTCCGGGTTCGAGCCTATGCCCACCGGGAAGACACGCGTCCCGTCCGATGTAACGAGCTCGAGCACGAACTCCGACTTCCTGACGACGATCAGTGGGCGCTCCATCACTGCTCGCTACCTTCGTCGTGACCCGACGCTTCCTCGACCCGCTCCGCGGGCCCGCAGGATGATTTGAGTCACGTCGATACTCCGAGTCTGGGAAGCACTACCAGCTGCAGCAGAAGCCACAGGCCTACGAAGACAATGGGCAGTGCCAGTTCGCTCCACTTCACTCCGGTCACCTCGCCGCGATGCCCCGTATTCGGGCTCGCCTATGCTTCGGTCGCCTCGCGACTCAGAAGCTCCTCGACGCGGGCGCGCATTTCCGCCTCCATCGTGGGCGCGAAGCCCACATCCTTGGAGGCCACGCGGCCGTCTCTGTCGATCATGAGAGTCATGGGGATGCCGCTCACCTTGTACTGCTGGCTGATCGCCTGGTCCCCGACGAGGATCGTATAGGTGACACTGTTGGCCTCGACGAACGGCGCTATGACAGACGCACCGCCCTGGTCCAGACCCACGCCGACCACGGCGAGCCCCTGGTCCTTGTACTCCTCGTACAGCGACACCAGGAACGGGATCTCCTTCCTGCACGGCAGACACCAGGTCGCCCACAGGTCGAGGACGATCACCTTGCCCTCGAAGTCGGAGAGAGAAACGTCGTTCCCGTTCAGGTCCGGAAGTACGAACGCGGGCGGTGTCTGCCCGGGCTCGATGCCCACGCCTTCAGCCTGCTCGGCAGGCATCGTTCCGGCCTCTACGGTGGTCGCCAGAGCCTCACCTGAAGGCTCCTCGACCTCGTCCTTCGCACCGCACCCGGCGAACGCGACGGACAGAACCACTACCGCCGACAGAAGCACCGCGACCTTCAGAGTCCTGATCACGCTCGTCTCCTCCGTGCTCGACTACAGCAGATTATCGATCTTCTCCTGAATGCTGTTCTTCATGGCGGCTCCGACCGTCAGGTCCACCTGCTTGCCGCCCTTGAAGAACATCATCGTGGGAATGCCCCTGATCCCGTAGCGCTGGGACAGCGCGGAGTTCTCGTCGACGTTCACCTTCACGACCTTGAGCTTGTCGGCGTTCTCGTCCGCGAGTTCTTCGAGGACCGGACCCACCAGACGGCAAGGGCCGCACCACGGCGCCCAGAAATCCACCAGCACCAGCACATCCGACTTCAGCACCTCAGCTTCGAAATTCGCGTCGGTTCCTGCAACTGCCTTGCTCATCTCAGTCCTCTCTCTTCTCTCGGTCCTTCGGTTGTGATTCGTCCATTGCCGCTTCCAGTATCCTCGCGGCTCCGCCCTTGACCAGGCGGTAGCAGACCAGATGTCCCCTGCGCTCGGACTCGATCAGTCCGGAGTATCTCAGGCGCGTCAGGTGCTGTGACACGGAGGACTGAGAGATCCCGAGGATCTCCTCCAGGCTCTTGACGCACAGCTCTCCTCCACCGAGGAGCCCGATCATTCTGAGCCGGACGGGATGAGACAGCGCTCGCAACAGGTCCGCCGCCTTCTCGAACGCCTCGGGCGGAGCCCCAACCTCGCCGCTGCTCTGTGAGCCGTGACCCGTGTCAGTCATCCGTACAGCCCTCGAAGGCCCAGTGCAAGGATGTATTCAAATCTGATAATATTATATAGTCCGAATGGTGGGACGTGTCAAGCGGTTTCTGAGGAGTGGACAGAAGAACCAGGGCATCGTGGCCGCTGCTACTCGACCGAGAACTCCAGACTGGCGAGAACACCGCCCTCGCGGTCTGTGACGTCGACGTGCCACTCGCCGCGCCACTCGTCGAGGATGCGCTTCGTGCTCCAGGTTCTCCAGCGCGCGCTCTTGACCTCGAGCGCCACGCGCGCCATCTCGCGGTCGCCCCAGCGCCAGACGTGGAAGACCGTGTCGGGACCGGCCGCCCCCGCGATCTCACTGAAGCAGCAGAGCCTCAGGACTCCGTCCTGTGGTACGAAGCTCTTCCCCGCCTCGGTCGGCTCCCCCTGCTCAATGCCCTTGCAGACGTACGCCCGAAGCACGCGGAGCCCGCTCGATGATGCGGCCGGCACGGGTGGCGAGTACTCGATCTCAGATGCGAACTCGTCGTTGGGTGGCGTTTCGGAGTCGGGGGTATTCTCCTGCGGCTCGTCGACGGCAACGGACGCCACCGCGGTCGTGTCGCCCGCGCCGGACGTGGCCACACTCGGGCTGTCCGCCGAGTCAGTGGAGGACCCGGGGACACGCCCCTCCTCGAGTGCGGGCGTTTCGCCCGGCTCGGTGATCGGAGACTGCTCGGGTGGACTGCCGTCTGGGGTGCTGTCGCCGCCGGAGCAGGCTCCCAGCAGGCAGGCGACGGCGATCGCGGCCAACAAGCGGTGAGTCATCGAGCACCTCTCACGCGAGCGCCGGAAGAACCGGCCTCGCCCCTCGCGCGCGATGGTGCGCGCCGTCTGTCGACCTCGTACATCCCCTCTCGGGTTGAGCCTAGCCCCGTCCCGCGTACCGTGTCAAGTGCACATGCAACGACCGGCGGTTCTTGACAGTCCCGCGAGGAGGCTGGTATAGTCCGCAGCGTGCAACGGCCTCGGCGAAGGGGCCTTTTTACTGTCAGGGGTGACAAATGAGTGCCGTCAGAGTGCGTTTCGCGCCGAGCCCCACAGGTTTTCTCCACATGGGAGGATCCCGCACGGCGCTTCTCAACTGGTTGTACGCGCGCCACGAGGGCGGCTCATTCGTCCTCAGGATCGAGGACACGGACACGGCACGCTCCACGCCCGAGTACCTGAACGCCATCATCGAGGACCTTCGCTGGCTGGGACTGGACTGGGACGAGGGCCCCGAGTGCGGAGGCGATTTTGGTCCGTACCTTCAGTCGGAGCGCATGGACAGCTACGCGCCGCACGTGACGAAGCTTCTCGAGGAGAGACATGCCTATCGCTGCTTCTGTTCTCCACAGGAACTCGAGGAGAGGCGAAGCCGCGCGCAGGCGACCGACGGTGGGTGGATATACGACCGCAAGTGTCTTGGGCTGCCGGAGGGCAAGCGGGACGCGCTGCACGCGGAGGGGCGGCCGTCGGTGGTCCGCTTCCGTGTGCCCGAGGGCAAGACAGCGTTCGAAGACATGGTGCTCGGGAGGATCGTGTTCGACAACGCGGAGCTTGACGACCTTGTCATGATCCGCCAGGACGGCACGCCAACCTACAACTTCGCCGTGGTGGTGGACGACATCGAGATGGCGATCACACACGTCATCCGAGGCGCCGACCACATCTCCAACACGCCGAGGCAGATCGTGATGTGGAAGGCGCTCGGCCACGAACCGCCGACGTTCGGCCATCAGCCTCTGGTGCTGGCGCCGGACAAGCAGGTCATGTCGAAACGACGCGGAGCCGTGGCCGTGGGCGAATACAGACGGCGCGGCTACCTCCAGGAAGCGATCGTCAACTACATGGCGCTCCTGGGATGGTCCTACGAGGGCGACCAGGAGTTCTTCTCACTCGACGATCTTCTCCAGAACTTCGACATGAGCCGCGTCAGCAGGAAGCCGGCGTCGTTCGACCCGGGGAAACTCGACTGGATGAACACGCAATGGCTCAAGAGACTGGACGTCCAGGAGCGGACGGACCGGGTCATCCCGTTCCTTCGGGATGAAGGGCTGGTGCCCGATGAGATGACGCCCGAGGGAAGATCTCGCCTGGAACGGATCGTGGAGTTGATCGACGACCGCCTCAAGGTCCTGACGGACATCACGGAACTGGCGGGATTTTTTCTTGCGCCGGACGTGATCTATGATAAGATTGCAGTGAGTAAGGTGCTGGCCAAGCCCGGCGCGGGCGAAATCCTCGTCGGGCTTCATAGGGTTCTATCGGGTTGCCCGGACTTTCGGCCGGATACGCTCGAAGCGGCCATGAGAGAGTTCGCCGACGAAGCGGGACTCTCGCTGGGCAAGGTCGTGCAACCTCTGAGGGTCGCCCTGACGGGCAGCACTGCAAGTCCCGGGATCTTCGAGACGCTGTCGCTTCTCGGACGAGATGCTTCCCTCGCGCGCGTTGATCGGGCGGGCGAGCTGGCGGGCTAGAACGATCTGGGGAGTCGTCTAGTGGTAGGACAGCGGACTCTGGCTCCGCCGGCGGGGGTTCGAATCCTCCCTCCCCAACCACGAATGGATGGCGCCATCGTCCAGCGGTTAGGACGCCGGCCTCTCAAGCCGGTAACACGGGTTCGATTCCCGTTGGCGCTACCACATATGAAGAAGCGGAGCGCTCTTGCGCTCCGCTTCTTCGTTCATCAACCACAGCCGGGCCTCCCGATCGGCACACCTCGCTTCCATCGCGAGGCCGCTCCTGCTACTTGCCCTTCTTCTTCGTCTTGCTCTTGGGCTTCGGGGCCGCGGCCTTGCTGGCCTTTGGCTTGGCCTTCTTTGGCATTGCTCTCCTGAGTGGGCGACGCGACTCCTGCCGCCCGGCAGAGGGTTGATCCCAATACGTGGAAGCCACTCGGCTGCCACCCCACTTCGGCGGCCGCACCTCCGGCGACCACCTCACATCTGAGATCCTCATCTACCCCGGCTGCCTTCGGAACGCGGGGCAATCGGGCC
>JBDRTQ010000144.1:0-2853 GCA_043823885.1 Candidatus Eiseniibacteriota bacterium
CGTCCTGCACGACCAACTGCGCCGCCCCGATGATCAAGGTTCTTCACGAGAACTTCGGCGTCGTCAAGGGGATAATGACGACGGTGCACGCCTACACGAACGACCAGATGATACTCGACTTTCCTCACAAGGATCTTCGGCGCGCGAGAGCGGCGGCCGTCTCGATGATCCCGACGACCACCGGTGCAGCCAAGGCAATCACGACCGTGATGCCTGAGCTGGCCGGGAAGCTCGACGGGCTCGCCGTCCGCGTGCCCACACCCGACGGGTCGCTCGTCGACTTCGTCGTCCAGGTCGCGAAGAAGACCTCCGCCGCGGAGGTGAACGACGCGTTCCGGGCCGCGGCCCAGAGTCCCCCCCTCGCGGGATACCTCAAGTACAGCGAGGAGCCGCTCGTGTCGATCGACATCGTCGGAGACCGCCACTCCTGCATCTTCGACAGCCCGTTGACGATCGTCATGGACGGTGACCTGGTCAAGATCTTCGGCTGGTACGACAACGAGGCCGGCTACGCGTCTCGCATGGTCGACATGATGAAGCTGGTCGCCAGCAGGTGAGGTAGTCCCCATGCGCAGAAAGCTGCACATCACAGACCTGGACCTTGCGGGGAAGCGCGTTCTGACCCGCGTGGATTTCAACGTGCCCCTGGCTCCTGACGGCTCAGTCACCGACGACACACGCATCAGGAGAGCCCTGCCGACGATCAGGTACATCATCGATTCAGGCGGCAGCGTGGTCCTCGCCTCGCACCTGGGCAGGCCCAAGGGCGAGGTGGTCCGGGCGATGAGCCTGAAGCCCGCCGCCGCGCGTCTGGCCAAGCTGCTCGGGCGCGAAGTCGTGATGGGGCCCGACTGCGTCGGCGACACGACCGAAGGCCTGGCCGCAAGGATGAACGACGGCGACGTGCTGCTGCTCGAGAATCTGCGATTCCACGCGGGCGAGACAGGCAACGAGAGGGACTTCGCGCGGCGTCTGGGCCGCATGGGTGACGTCTACGTCAACGACGCGTTCGGCACCGCACACAGAGCGCACGCCTCCACGGTCGGGGTCACAGAGTTCTTCGAGCAGAGAGCGATGGGCTTCCTGATCGAGACGGAGCTCCTCAATCTCTCGAGGGCCACGGACGAGCCCAGGGCGCCGTACGTCGCTATCCTCGGCGGAGCCAAGGTCTCAGACAAGATAGGCGTCATCGACAACCTGCTCCCCAAGATCGATGAGCTTCTTGTCGGCGGGGGGATGGCCTTCACGTTCCTGGCGGCGCAGGGCAAGGGAGTGGGCAACTCCCTCCTGGAAGAGGACCGGATCGAGACGGCCGCAGCGCTTCTGGCAAAGGCCGAGAGGCTGGGCAAGGCGCTGGTGCTTCCGACCGACATCGTGGTCGCGGACTCGGTCGCCGAGGGCGCCGCGTCGAAGACCGTCGACGTCGACAACATCGAGTCCGGCTGGTACGGCGTCGACATAGGGCCGCAGACCGTGGACGAGTTCGGGCGCAAGATAGCGCGGGCGCAGACCATCGTGTGGAACGGACCCCTCGGGGTCTTCGAGATCCCGGCGTTCGCGGCGGGGACCCTGGGCGTCGCCCAGGCCGTCGCCGCGAGCACCGACGCGGGCGCGACGAGCATCGTCGGCGGAGGCGACTCCGCCGCGGCCGTCGTTGCCGCTGGGCTCGAGGGACGCGTGACCCACGTATCGACCGGAGGCGGCGCTTCCCTGATGTTCCTCGAAGGCAAGCCGCTGCCCGCAATAGAGGCACTGTCCGACGCATAGGACCGGCGCGCGGGGAGGAGAAGAGAAACCAGTGACGAACCGAACGGTGATCGTCGCCGGCAACTGGAAGCTCAATAAGACCGCGGCGGAAACACGCAGCACCATCCTGTCGCTCAGGAACAAGCTGGCAGGATTGACTACGCGTGCCGAGGTCGTCGTGTTCCCACCGTTCGTGTCGCTCGAGACCGCCGTGGACGCGGCGAGAGAGACCAGCGTTCACGTGGGCGCACAGAACGTCTTCTGGGAGGCTGGCGGCGCCTTCACCGGTGAGGTCTCCACGGCGATGCTCGAGGCCATCGGGATCGAGTTCGTCCTTCTTGGGCATTCGGAACGACGCGCCATGTTCGGCGAGACGGACGAGACCGTCTCCAGGAGACTGACGGCGGTGCTGGACAGCAGCCTCAGGCCGATCGTCTGCGTGGGAGAGGTCCTGGAGGAGCGGGAGTCGGGCGCGACTGGGGAGGTCCTCAGGCGCCAGGTCGAGGGAGCGCTCAGGGACGTCGCTCCGGACCACATCGGCAGGGTCGTGGTCGCTTACGAGCCCGTGTGGGCCATAGGCACGGGAAAGACGGCCTCTCCTGCGATAGCGAACGACGCTCATACCTTGATTCGCAGCACGATTGCTGCTATGTTTGGGAGGTCTGCCGCCGATGAGACGAGCATTCTCTACGGCGGCAGCGTCAAGCGTGAGAACACCGCCAGCCTGATGAGCGAAAGCGAGGTGGACGGTGTCCTGGTAGGCGGAGCAAGCCTCGACGCGGCCGGCTTCGCGGAGATAGTGAGAGCGGCCGGCTGACGCGCGGTCTGCGCCCGTATCCGAGAACGGATTCTACTGGAGGAACAGATGTTTGGAGCGATCCTGGGGATTCACATTGCGGTCTGTGCGGGGCTGATAGTGGTGGTGCTCCTGCAGTCCGGCAAAGGCGGCGGATTGGCCGGCGCGTTCGGCGGAGCTGGTGGCGTCGGAGCGGTGTTCGGCGGTCAGGCCGCCGCGACGTTCCTGACGAAGGCCACGCGGTATCTCGCCATCGCCTTCATGGTGACCTCGCTGAGCCTCGCGGTCACCTTGCGAGGGACACTGAGGCG
>JBDRTQ010000145.1:0-3708 GCA_043823885.1 Candidatus Eiseniibacteriota bacterium
ATACCACACGACCCAGCCCACGCCGTCATCTCCAAACGAGAGCTTGGGGAACCTGTCAGCCCCCGAGTTCTGCTCGTGAAGCCTCTGCTGCTCTGACCAACCGCCCTCCGTGGATCTGCCGAAGTAGACCTCCTCGTCTTCGTTGACTGGATCGCGTCCCATCCAAACGACCCAGGCCGTTCCGTCCGGGGCGATATCCAAGCTTGCCCCTGCGTCGTTGTACGCGTCATCGCCACCGACGAGGACCTCGCCCGAGCACTCCGTTGAGGCTGATGTTAGGACCACGGGGGACAGCAAACCGACAAGAGTCAGGCAGATGATGTGCGAACTTCGGTGAGGAGTGAGTGGCGCGTGACGTGAGGGTGCAATACTCGTGATGTTTCTCATGACGTCCCTCCTGCAGGCGACGCAGTGCCCCGACTGGAGCCCTTCAGTGCCACTGTATGGCATGTAGGCTTGTCTGTCAAGTATATCACACACGGAGAGATGTATCAGGCCCCGGGGCAGGAGAACCTGCTTGGTTGCCAGGCTGAATGGGGCTGGGCATCTTGATGCAGGTATTCAGCGCTGCTGCTCCGATGAACACACGAGACCAAGTGGTGTGACGGCGGCAGCTCTCGCTGCCGCCGTCTTATTCGTGCCCGCCTTGCGGGACTTGCGCCCCGTACCATCCTACCTAGGAGTCTGACTCCGAAACCCCTTTCACGGCTACCATGAGGTGGGGGGGTGATGTAGGATGGCGCATCTCTTTCTGGAGGTGCGCATGGAGAGCCGCAAGTTCCGTCCCTACGACCAGTCGCAGTGTCTGTTGTTGCCGCCGTCTCTTCGGGACTGGCTTCCCGACGGGCACCTGGCGGTGTTTGTTTCGGATGTAGTGGACGGGCTGGATCTTGGGGAGCTGATTGCGGATTACGATTCGCCCGAGGGTAAGGGAGCACCACCTTATCATCCGCGTATGCTGCTGAAGGTAGTGATCTACGGGTATGCGACGGGTGTATTCAGCTCACGGAAGCTTGCGGCTCGGTGTGTGGAAGATGTGGGTTTCCGGTATCTTTCGGCTCAGCAGTCGCCGGACTTCCGGACGTTCATCAAGTTCCGTAGCCGCCACATCGAGCGGTTCCGGGGGCTGTTCGTACAGGTGGTGGAGCTGTCACGGGAGATGGGTCTGGTTCAGCTGGGGCATCTGTCGATAGACGGGACGAAGGTGAAGGCGAACGCGTCGAAGCACAAGGCGATGAGCTACAAGCGGATGTTGTCGGAGGAGCGGAAGCTCCGGGGCGAGATCGACGATCTTCTGGCCCGGGCAGGTGCGGTGGACGAGGCGGAAGATGCCCGGTATGGAGAGGACGGTTCGGGCGAGTCGGTACCGGCGGAACTGGCGCGGCGAGAGCAGCGTCTGTCGGCAATCCGGGCGGCACGTGGTCGTCTGGAGGCGCGGGCTCGGGCGGAGGCGGAAGCGAATCGCCGGGAGGAAGAGGCAGAGGAAAGGGTGAAGTCGGGGAAGCGGGCGAAGCGGTACCGGAAGGAACCGGATCCTGTGCCTGGGGCGAGTGCGCAGGAGAACTTCACGGATCCGGAGAGCCGGATCATGCGTGACGGAGCGACGAAGGGGTTCATGCAGGCGTACAACGGTCAGTTGGCGGTTGATGGGAGCCACCAGATCATCGTGGCGGAGGAGCTTGGCAACAACGCATCGGACAGCGGGAAGCTGCTGCCGATGGTGGATGCGGCTGTGGCGAACGTGGGGAGTAAGCCTGGGTACGTAACGGCCGACGGTGGATACAAGAGCGAGGAGAACTTCGCGGGTCTGGTCAAGCGGGAGGTGGACGGATATGTCGCCTGCGGGCGGGAGGTCTACGACCCCGGGGTCCAGTGTCCGCGCGGTCGTATACCCAAAGGTGCGACGCGCACGGAACGGATGGCGCGGAAGCTTCTGACGAAGAAGGGCCGGCAACGGTCCCGGAAGCGGAAGCCCACGGTCGAGCCGGTGGTCGGGTGGATCACGTCGGTGGTTGGGTTCCGGCAGTTCAGCGTTCGAGGTCAGCGTAGGGCCTCGGGTGAGTGGGCGCTGGTGACCACGGCGCTGAACCTGAGACGGATGGCGGTGCTGTGCCGGCTGTGACGAGCAGGAAGGGGACGATGCGCCGGGGCGGCCCGCGCTGCAATCGGAGACCCACAGCGGCCGGGCCGGTCCCACAACCTCCGGCGCCCCCGTCTGGATCGATGGTCGATCCGCATAGATGAAAAAACTCCCGCCAATGGGGGTCGTCTCCCCGTCTGCGGGATTACGGGGTCAAACTCCTAGCTGACCCTCTTGAACGCGCACGAGACCACCGTGCGGTCGTTTCCGCCCATCGAAACCATCAGGCCGTAGGGCCTGTTCGGGTCGAGCGTGAGCTTCTGGCCGTCGGGCTTCCCTGTGAACTGCATCAGAATGTCCGCCGCCTGCCTGACGCCGGTCCCGCCCGTGTAGTGGCCGTAGCCCACGAGTCCGCCGGAGAGGTTTGTCGGCATCGCTCCCGCGGGGGCCGTTCCTCCCTCGCGCACGAAGTCGTACGCCTCGCCGTATCCGCAGACGCCTATGGCCTCGAGCGACATGATCCCGCCGATGGTGAAGCAGTCGTGGACCTCGAGCATACCGACGTCCGCAGGCGTGATGCCCGCCATCTCCATCGCAGCCTTCGCGGCTCGCGCGCTCGTCGTCAGCTTCGTCTGGTCCTCGGGGTCCTTCGAGATGTCGGCGACCACCTGGCCGTAACCGACAAGCTCGACCGCGTCCTTCTTGTCGACGCCGAGCTTCGAGAGGCCCTCGTCGGACGCGAAGATGACCGCCGACCCGCCGTCAGAGACCTTCGAGCAGTCGTAGAAGTTGATGCACTCGCAGAAGCTCTTGGGGTTCGCGGGCGTCATGCCGGCAGCGAACAGGTCCTCGGTGTCGTTGTGGTGCTCCTGCGCCTTAGGACACAGGCGGGCGTTCAGGACGGCGCGCTCGTACCACCGCGCCATCGCCTCGCGCACCTTGTCGTACCCGAACTTCTCGTAGGCCGCGCAGGCCCTGTCCGAGAACTTCGCGGGGAAGAAGTAGGCGTGGCCTTCCTTGCGCTGCGTGCAGTAGTGCCCGGCGCCGCCCAGGATGTCCGCGCCGTAGACGGCCTTGACCGTGTTCTGGACCTCGAACCCGACGACGAGAACGCTGTCGGCCATTCCCGAGAGCACGGTCTTGGTGGCGGTCGACAGCCCCAGTCCACCTGACCCGCACGCGCCTTCCACCCTGACGAGCGGCTTGTACTCGAGCTTCGGATCGATCAGCGGCATGAGCGCGGCCAGGTTGCCCTGCTTGTTGTAGCGCGCCGCCATGAAGTTCGAGATGACGCCCTCGTCGATGTTCGCCGCGTCGTTGACCTGAGCGAGCGCTCCCCTCCCCGCTTCCTCGATGTAGTGCTCGATCCCGGGACGGGGCTTCTTGGGATGGAACTCCTTGCGCCCCGTACCGAGAGATACGGTGTTGTAGCCCGCCGTCATGTAGATGCGCTTTCCGAGTTTCTTCATCGATCCCCTCCTACCGCACCGCGTCGACCATCAGGTCGACGTGCTCGTTGATGGGCCCATAGAGATGGTAGAAGCCGTTCGTCATGACGCCGTTGACGTCATCGACCGAGTTGGCGACGCCGTCCGCGACCAGCTTCTCGCCGATCTCTCTCGCACGCA
>JBDRTQ010000146.1:0-5914 GCA_043823885.1 Candidatus Eiseniibacteriota bacterium
ATGATCGTTCTTGCCCCTTTCACATGTACCTCCTTCGGTGCTGAGACCATTCGTGTCATCAACGTTCTTCCGTCCGTTCCCGTTAATTCAGCTTGATGCCGACGACTATCGGCACCGCCGCGTTGCTGCCTTCACCGGGTCCCCTGTCTCTCGCCAGAACGTGACAGAGATAGGCGCCAATCGGCACGCGCTTCCCCGCGTTGTCTCTTGCGTCCCACGTGGTCCGCTGCGGACCCAGGCAGATACCGTCGTAGACCGTGGCCACCTCTCTTCCCTTGAGATCGAATATGCGCACCGTGACATGGCTTGCCGCCGGGGCGTTGTAGTTGATCTCGATGGCCTCATCGGAACTGAGATCGAGCACGCGCGCGGATATCTCGATGTCCGCGCCCTCTGAGTAGTGCGATTCCAGGATCTCCATGTCCCAGTCGTAGCGTGGCGACAGCTCGTATCCTGAGAAGAAGGGCATGGTCTGGTCGTACTGCAGAATGGCGCCCGTCATGCGCACGTAGTCACCGACAGCGAACTGGCTGAAGTCCAGGTCGTTGAAGTTCTGGTAGATCTGTATGGCCCCTGAACCGTCGTTGATGTAGAGGGCGAAGCCCTCGACGCTCACGATGACCCCGGAGGTCTGCACGAACAGGCCCTCGTTGTCCTCGTTGCCGACGTCGCCGGTCTCCATGACGATGGGCTCCACGGGATCGAACCCGCGCGCCAGCACCGTGATGGAACTCGCCTCTATCTCCGTTGTCGCTCCGGCCCCGGAACTGCTGCTGATGTAGTCGACTATCTCACCGGTCGCCGAGACGAGGTCGCCCTCACGCGCGGGCTGCGACATCAGCCCGAACGCAAAGACGTTCACCCCGGAGCCGCCGGGCTCCTGGATGTACATGCTTGTATACGTGGGCTGGAAGACGCCCGGAGGGACCGTGGTAAGGCCGACGGCCTTGACCGTCTGCCCGGCCCTTATCGAAAGCCCGTTCTCGTCGTACTCCTGCACTTCTGAGATCGGGATGGTGGTCGCGCCTATCTGTATCGTTCCCGAGAAGCTCTGCATCGGGTTGCCGGCAACGTCGGTCACACCGACGACGCCGATCGAGTAGGACTCGCCGGGATTCCGGTCGGTCGTGCTCAACAGCACTGTCCGCCCGTTGCGCGACAGCGTGGCCTCGAGCACCATGACGCCGCCCCCGACGGTGTAGTTGGAGCGGTTCTCCGCCTCGACGGGGTCCACCGGCTCGCTGAACACGACCAGCGCCAGATTGTGGCTCGCGCCGGATGCGGAACTCACGAGGGGAATCGAGACATCCGAATCGGGGTTCTGGTCGCCCGGTGTCGGGGCCGCAAGGAAGAAGTCGTCACTGCTCACGTCCGTGTCCGAGGAGACCGAATCCCTCGCGAGTGAGGTGTCCCGCGGCGGCGGCCCGGGTGTCCACGCGTCGTAAAGGCCTCCCAGCCCGGGGGCGCCTGCGCATGGGTCCTCCGCCATGAACACGGGATCGCGGTACTCGACCGAGTCGACGAGGTAGGCCATCGTCCGGTCGGTGTACAGCAAGACTGCTTCGTAAGCGGGCGTTCTGTCGACGAGCGTGCCGTTGCCGTCGACTCCGCCTATCAGTCGGATCTCCTGGCTCACGGCCACGTTGCCATCGTCGGGGCTCACCAGGATCATGTTCGGCGCGGCGCTATCGGGCCAGTCGAGGTCGGATCCGTAGGGGTCCACCAGCTCGAAGTCCGGGTACTCCCCGAACACGTAGTAGAAGCCCTGTCCGTTCTGGAACCTGGCGTCCTTGGCGACCACGACGTAATCACCGGCCGCAAGTGTCGTTCCCTCCGGGAACTCCCAGAGGTTCGACCCGCCGCAGCTGCCTGCGTTGTCTATGTCGGTCAACACCCAGCCCGTCAGGTCGACCGCCGTAGCGCCCGGGTTGTAGAGCTCGATGAACTCGGCACGGTCGGCGTTGTCACTGCCGCCGGAGTAGGCGTAGATCTCGTTGATGAGCACTGCGCCTGGCTCGGCGAAGGCCCCGACCCCTATTTCCGGCTGCGTCTGGATGTTGGCGAGGTCGCCACCGGCATCCGCGGTCTTGACCTCGAACTGATACTCGCCCGCCGATGAGGGCGCTATAACGCCGACGAGCGTCACGGTGCCGGTGCTTCCCTGACTCAGCTCGCAACCGGTCACGATCACGATGTCCGGCGTAGCGACTGCCACCGCGGTCGCGAAAGCGGGACCGTCGAGAACCACGTCGGAAACAGAACCCGAGAAGATCCACGCGGCCGGCACTCCGACAGACAGCTGCGTGAGCTCTCCGCCGTCGCCGGAGAAAGCGAACGTGAGATCGGCCATATCAAGAGTGTGCACACGCTTCGGCTCCATAGTAGCGAATCCGCTCCCGGAGCCCATCGACAGCACGTGGGACCTCATCACCGGGAGTATCCCGTGGCCGGGTCTTGGAGAGGATCTGAGGTCCGGGATCACGAGGCCGTAGACCTCGAAGGTCGCGAGTGGCGCGCCCGAGCCGCAGAGGTCGGTGTCCTTATCGACCCAGAGCCAGCAGCTCGTGTCCGCGTCTGCAACTTTCGTGTAGCTGTCGGCGGGAGTGCTTCCGCAGTTCACCCAGTTGTAGCCTGCCGCGAGCGAGATGCCCCTGACGACCGCGTAGATTCCCTCGAGTTCCTGACCGGATTCGGAGATCTGGCGCGGTGTCAGTTCGAGCGGCTCGGGCAACGCGTTGCCGCTGTTCAGTATCCGCATCCTGGTGGAGGGGTACGTGGTCGTAATAAAGAGGGCGGTACGCCCGCTGCTCGTCGCGTGATCCACGTAGCCGGTGACCCGGACGCTGTCGCCCTGAGCGATGACAGGAGAGGCCATGCCGACCTGACGCACGTTCACGCCGCCGGTCCCGTCCTGGACGTAGATGTCCGTGGACCCACCCAGCGTCCCGGTCGCCACGACCGCCACGCCCTGCACCGTCACCACGGTGCCCCTGAGCACCGGCAATCCGTTCGGGTTGTTCTCGTTGACGTCCGATATGGGGATGACATCGGCGGCCGCCAACGCAGGCACGGCGACGATGAACATCCCGATCAGAAGTACCCGCATCACATGCATACGATCATCCTTTCAGTCCGACTGCGCCTGTTAGTCCGTCAGCCCGATGCCGACGACGATCGGCGCCGTCGAAACACTGACCTGCCCGTCTCTGTCCTCTACTTCGAGACGGCAGATGTACGCTCCTGCGGGAACCAGCCGTCGCAGATCGTCGCGGCCGTCCCATCCGTTGATACCCTGAACGAAGAAATCATCCTTGTAGAACTCGGGGACCGACGAATAGCCGGTGTACTCGCTCTCAGTCAGGGTTCGAACCACCCTGCCCTGAAGGTCATAGATCTCCATCGTGACAGCCGCGCGGTCGGGCGCCAGATAGGCGATGGGTATGACCTCGTTGCCGTCGGGCCGAAACACCTGGGAGGGAATGCGGAGCGCCGAGTTCGGCCAGTACTCCGGTTCCGGAGGCGGCGGCGCAACGGCCAGCTTCATGTCGCTCTGATACCGCGGCGACAGCTCGTAGCCGTCGAAGAACGGGGCCGTCCGGTCGTACTGCATCATTATGCCGGTAACGTCGACTGTGTCGCCGACGTCGTAGACACCCAGATTGACCTCGGGATTCGCCCCGTAGACCTGAACGTCGGCGCCCGACCACGGCTGGTGGATGTAGATGTCGTACGGTAGGTTCTCCTCACGTACGACGCCGATGGTCCGGCAGAGCCTGCCCTCGTTCCGCTCCTCCGTCAACTCCTGGAGGTTCAGGTACGTGGGCTCGTACTCGCCGTTGCCCTCCCCAACCATGGTCCACGAAACGCCGGAATTCGGCAGTACGATCTCCGTCGTCGACCCGGCCCCGGTTCCGGAGCTCTGGTACTCCGTGACCGTACCGGTCACGTCGATGGTGTCGCCCACGGTGGCCGTGACAATGCCGGGGGTGAAGTTGAAGATGTTGATGCCGCACCCCTCCCACTCGATGAAGAGCGAGGTCATGGTGGGTTGAAACAGCCCGGCTTCGGCCGTGACGACACCTCGCACGGTCACGGACTGCCCTTCGAGCGGTGACAACCCCATTGCGTCGTACGCCTGCACGTCGCAGATCGTCACGGCGAGTCCGGTGACCGGCGCCGCCGTCAGCATCGCAAGGGCGATCGCCAGAATCACCCCGCCTCTCCGCCTCCGCATCATCGCTGCCTCCTGGAATTGAGTGCTATCCGTCGTTTCTTCGGTCCGTTTGAGAGGTCCCGTCCCCGCGGGCCTTCGCCGCACATCCGCTACTGTCCCGCCAACTCGGCATTGACGAGCCGCGCGGCCTCCGCAAGCGCCTCGGGCGACGTCATCCGAGTCCTGAGCGCGCTCTCGACGCCGACCTCCTCCAGGTGCTTGCGCCCGGCGTACCAGGCAGCCGATCTGGGCTCGTAGGATGCGAATTCGAGCTGCCGGAGAACGTCCTCCAGCCCCTCTATCTCGGCGAACCGCGCCACCATCGCCCCGGATTCCATCGCGCTCATTCTGACGGGCGCGTAGCCGGTGCTCGCGGCCCACCGTGCGCTGATCTCGGGAGTCGTGAACCACTTGATGAACTTCCATGCGGCGTCCTTCTGCACCTGAGACGCCTCCGAGAAGATGACGACGTTGGTCCCTGCAACGTAGCAGCCCTTCCCCTTCTGTTCGGGCAGGGGCGCGACCGCCATGTTGAACGTGTACTTCCCTTCCATGAACGAGAGCGACACGGTGGAGCCCTCGATCATCGCGACCTTGCCGGCCTGGAAGTCGTTCTGATACTCGTAGCCGGAGGTCACCTTGCCCCATCTGGTCAGGAGCCTGACCATGAAGTCGAGAGCCTCCACACCCTCGGGGCTGTCGAAGGCCACGGCCGATCCGTCGTCCGTCAGGATCCGGCCGCCGTTCTGGAGGAGAAGATTCTCGAACATCCAGGCACTGATCTGGCCGGCGGTCCCCCACTGGTCGATCTCGCCGTCGCCGTTCGTGTCCCTGGTCAGCTGGCGGGCGAACGCCTCATACTCGGACCAGTTGGTCGGAGCGTGGTCTATGTTCGCGACAGCGAAGAGGTCCTTGTTCCAGTAGATGGCCCTGACGCTCTTGTTGAACGGGAACGAGTAGACGATGCCGTCCCACGAGTTGTTGTCGAGCATCCCGGGCACGAAATCATCCAGCTCGGCGGCCGTCAGGCCGTCCTTGCCGTCGATGTAGCCGTTCAGCGGCTCGGCGCTGCCGTTCTCGATCAGCTCGCCCGTCCACGCCTCGTAGGCCTGCGCGAGAACCGGCGGCTGGCCGGCCGCGACGGCGGCCATGATCTTCTGAGAGAGGGCCTGATACCTCCCCATGCTGACCGACTCGATGTTGATCCCGGGGTGGGTCTCGTTGAACTCGGCCACGAGCTCGTCGAGCGCGTCCCCGAGCGGCCCTCCCATCGCGTGCCAGAACTGCACCGCGACCACACCGGAAGTCGACGCGTCACCGCCTCCTCCACATCCCACTACAAGTGCCGCGACCGTGAGCAGCGCGGCTGCGGCCATCGCAAGACGTCTCATTGACTCCTCCGTCCGGTTCTTCATGCCCGACCGTTAGCTCTTCATGCCTGACGTCGCCAGGCTCTGGATGATCTGCTTCTGTGCAAAGAAGTACGCGACGACGAGCGGCGCAATGGAGAACGCCGCCGCCGCCATCATCAGTTCGTGGCTGGTGCCCTGTTCCTGTGAGAATCGCGCCAGCCCGACCTGCAGCGGCCTCACCTCCGGCGTGTTGGTCATGACGAGGGGCCACAGGAACGAATTCCAGGTGCCGACTATGGTGAAGATGACCACCGCGACCAACACCGCCTTGGACAGCGGAAGCATGATG
>JBDRTQ010000147.1:0-3739 GCA_043823885.1 Candidatus Eiseniibacteriota bacterium
CCGGCGACACGGGCAGCTCGCGGAAGCCTCCTCGGCGCTCGAGCGAGCCGGCGTGCGTCTCGGTCGGAAAGAGGAGCGCGAGCAGCGCCGCGCAGACGCCGGCGACGAAGCCTGCCCGGAGCGACCGCGGACGCGTTCCTGCACGAACTCTAGCGTGGTCGGGCATCGGCACCATAGACTATCTCGATCAGCTGAACGCGCCCGGCACCGCCGTCCAGGGCGACCAGCCCTCCCGCGACGCCGGGCGCGACGGCCGTGAACCGGAAGTCTCCCGCACCCGACAGAGACGCGGTGGGCGGACCGCCGCCGGCGGGGAACGCCAGCAGGCGGTTGCGCCGTCCGTCGATCACGAGGACGTTCCCGCGTGCGCCGAAAGCGATGTCTTCGGGCTCGAGCGTGTCGGGCAGCGATATGGAGTAGAGGGAAGCACCGAACTCGTCGAAAACCTCAACTGAGAATCGCCCGGGGTCGGCGATGGCGACCTCCCGCGAGGGACCGACGGCGACGTCGCTGGGCGCAAGCAGACCGCCCGCGTCCAGCCCGAACCGCCCGAACGGCGATAGCACCTCGTCGAACTGCGAGTAGGACAGTACCGATTGGGTATCGGCGTCCACCAGCAGGAGCCCGCCGGCGGGGCCTACGGCGATGGAGACCGGGCTGCCGGCTTCGCCCTCGGCGACCACGATGTCGACGTAGTCGCCGTCCACGTCGTACCTCGTGACCCTTCGGTTGCCCTCGTCGAGCACGTAGGTGTAGAAGCCCTGGTAGACGCAGACGTCACTCGGAGTGTCCAGGCGGTCCGCGTCCCAGCCGTAGCCGCCGAACTCGTCGACCAGCGTTCCGTCCGGCCCGACGACAAGCACTCTGTGATTGCCGGTGTCCACGATGACCACGTTGCCCCTGTGGTCGAGGGCCACCGCCTCGGGCGCTCTCATGCCCAACTCGCTCGTGCCCCGCAGCTCGCCGGTCACGACGAGGTCCGTGATGACGCGCCCCGACCTCGACGGGCGAACGGGCCGCGGCGGCGCCGCGTCATCGGCCAACGCCGGACGCGGCGCTGTCGCGGCGACCGAGACCAGCACGGCCGCCATGACGCGGAACAGCGTCAGTGCCCGCCGGTGGGAAGTTCTTCTCCGGTAGGTCCACATGGCGATTGTCTCCGTGAATGCCGGGTCCCCGGGAAGCCGCCTGCTCAGAAGGGGAATGCGAGCGTCAGAAAGACACCTCGAGCGTCGCCCGGGCGCCAACGTCGCCGTCCGAGATCTGCGGGACCACTGAGAAGCGCGTCCCGGGCTCGCCGCGGACACCGGCGTTGTGACGCCTGGCCATCCACGCGCTGTCGATCGCGGAAAGGGCCCGATTGAGGAGTGCCAGGCCCGTCATGTAGAAAGCGTTTCTGTCGGACCTCGAGGCGGCGAGCCGAAGCTCACGATACTCGTGGAACCGGTCCTTGTCTCCCCAGTCCCAGGCGAGATCGCCGTAGTACCCGTTCTCCGCGAGATACGCCGCCTGCGCCTCGAGATCGTCGGGGAACAGGCTCCTCGCCTCGCGCCGGATCGACTGGTTGTAGCTGTTGTCTCCCTCGCTGCGGATGTAGTCGCCCATGTCGCTCAGATAGCCGGCGTTCGCCTCCGTCGCGGCTCCCGCGAAGATCTGAGCGAACTCCACGTAGTCGTCCACGCTCAGCCCCTCCTGGATCCGGAAGGTGCCGAATCCGGCCCAGATCGCCGCTTCGGACGCCAAGAACCAGCGTCCGCGCGTCGTATCGCCCGCGTAGACCTCACCCCTGCCCGGAATGACGCAGGACAGGAAGAACGCGACCATCGGGTTCTTCGTGTCGGCCCCGCGACCAGCGGACGAGCCCGAGGTCGGTCTCGCCTCCAGGGCCTCGATGGGCGTGTCGTCCAGCAGCGACAGACGCGATTCGGCAAGTCGCGCCCTCTGGTAGCGCCCTTCCAGAACGCGCTCCGGACGCGCTTCAGCGTTCGCGGGCGCCGATATCGTTGCGAGGAGCGCGAGCGTGAGAATGGAAGCCACGGATGCCGTTCGTTTCTTCATCAGTACCTCGCCGTGAGCGCGCAGCGGAGCCCGTCACCGCCGTCGGCGACGTCGAACTCGACACCGAGGTCGCTGCCTGCGTCGGAGTGCTGAGGACCTCCCGACCTGGCAGTGAGGAATGCGTCCACCGCCGCCACCACGTGGTTCAGAAACGCGGCCGTCATGGCGTAGCGGGCCTGCTTCAGGTGTCGATTGCTGTCGCCCCGCATGTCGTAGTACGAATCACGGAACGCTTCGTCGGTGGTGCTGAAATCCCGCCAGTCGATGTAGGTCTCGTCGCCGTCGGTGGTCCACCACCGCCAGTACGTGGCGTACTTGCCGATGTCCTCGTAGTACTCCTGAGTACCGTAGTCGGCGAGCGGCCGGCACAGGTACTCGTCGCAGTCCGGGCAGTCTACGCACGTCGAGCTGTACCACGCGGAGTAGGCCGCGTAATCCCAGTGGTCGTCCGCGAACGTCTCATACTCGTCGCGCTCGTCCATTCCCTTGCTCTCCAGCAGGTAGAACCCGGTCCAGAGGGCCGCTTCCGCGGCCAGGAACAGGTAGCCGCGCTTGTTGCCCTGGATGAGCTGTCCCGTACCGGGTACCGCCATCGAGGCCATCAGCATCAGCGCCGGATCGTGTCCATCCGCGCCCGGCTCGCCTCTTCCCGCTCCGGCCTCGAGCAGCTCGTCACGCGCGTCGAGCGACGAGATGAGAACCAGCTCCGGCGCCACGGAACGCGCCCGTGTGCCGAAGGCCCACCCGACCCGGGCCTCCCCGCCCGCGGAGATCCCACCGGCCCCGGCGGGTCCGGCCACGAGCAGCATCACAGTCACGAGGAGGACCGAAAGGAACTTCATGCGCACACCTATCTGATGACCGCCACCTTCATCGTCTTGGATTCGGATCTGGCCTGCCCCGCGTACTGGGCGTAGTAGCTGTCGACGGGCTCGCTGACCTCGACGCGCACCATGTAGAGGCCGCTCGCGACGCCCGACGTGCTCCACGTGATCTCATTGACCGTCAGGACGCCCTCGCGCTCGAACCGCGCGACGACCTCTCCGGAGACGTCGAATATCTCGATCTCTATACCGGCCGCCTCCTCCAGGAAGACCCTGACGGTGAGGTCCGACCTCTCGGCCGGATTGGGGTAGCAGTACGTCCGCGCATGCGACAGGAGTTCCCCCGTCGCAACGGGATTGCCAGGCAGGATCGAGTCGGGGTAGGCTCCCGCTCCCGACGCGCTCCCGCCTTCCGTCGACCAGACCATGGCGCCCGCCTCGTGCGCGTACGGCAGTCCCAGGAGGAGAACGCGCCCAGAGCCGCCCGCGAACAGGATGTCCAGCTCGCCGTCGTCGTCGATGTCACCCGCCCACGGCGTCCCGAGGGAGGGGTCCGACGAGTACGGCCAGCCGGGAACCAGCTTCCCGCTGACGGCGTCGTGCAGGAACATGCTCCCGCCCGCACCGGCGGACAGCACGTCGAGCGCGCCGTCCCCGTCCATGTCACCGATCAGCGCGGACGCGCCAATCGGGCGCGTGCTGTCTCCTCCGTCGGTAACGAGAGGCCAGTTCTCGACCCGCGTGCCGTTGGCCCTCAATCCCTCGACGGTCGACGTACCGGAGGGAACGACTATCTCGACGTATCCGTCTCCGTCCAGGTCGCCCAGCGACGGACGGGCGTCGACCCTCCTGCGAAG
>JBDRTQ010000148.1:0-6235 GCA_043823885.1 Candidatus Eiseniibacteriota bacterium
TGACGGAGAGCAGTTGGGAGTCATCCCGACGTCTGAGGCGCTTGCTTTGGCGGAGGAGAGTGGGCTCGACCTGGTCGAGGTCTCTCCGAAGGCAAGACCGCCGGTGTGCAAGATCATGGACTACGGCAAGTACATGTATCAACTCAACAAGCGGGCGAAAGAAGCAAAGAAACGTCAGCACGTGACCGTGGTGAAGGAAGTGAAGATGCGACCGAAGATCGAGCCGCACGACTACGACTTCAAGGTTCGGCACGCGCGCGAGTTCCTCGCGGCGGGTGACAAGGTCAAGGTCACGGTCATATTCCGTGGGCGCGAACTGGCGCACAAGGAACTCGGCAGGCGTCTCATGGAACGGGCCGTAGAGGACCTTTCCGACGCGGCGAACGTCGAGGTCGCTATCCGGGCGGAGGGGAGAAGTATGGTGATGGTGCTGGCGGCCAAGCCAGTGGTCAAAAGCAAAGAACGTGGGAGCAAACCAGATGCCGAAGATCAGGAGTCACAGGGGAGCGGCGAAGAGGTTCAAGCGCACTAGCTCTGGCAAGTTCAAGAGAGCCAAGGCTTACGGCGGCCACTTCTTCATCCGCAAGAGTGCACGTCAGAAGAGGAGCCTGAGGAAGGCCGGGTACGTTCATCCGAGCGACCAGTCGCGCATCGAGCGACTCCTTCCCAAGTAGACAAGACGGCCAAGCAACAGGCGAGGTAAGGAATGTCGAGGGTAAGAGGAGCTCCGTCATCGAGGCGGAGGAGGAAGAAGATACTCAAGGCCGCGAAGGGCTTTCGCGGTTCCAGGAGTAAGCTGATACGCACGGCCACGGAGAGCGTGCATAGGGCAGGGCAGTACGCGTATCGCGATCGCAAGAGGCGCAAGGGTGACATGCGCCGCCTCTGGATCATTCGCATCAACGCGGGCGCCCGCATGCACGGACTCTCCTACAGCCAGTTCATGCACGGTCTCAAGATCGCGAGCGTTGAGGTCGACCGCAAGATGCTGGCCGACATGGCAGTCAACGACATGGACGGTTTTACCAGGCTCGTGACGATCGCCAAGGGCGGGCTGGAGTAGCGAAGACACACGCGGGTGGAGGTGAGGTCCATTGCTGGACCGCTTGAAGGAACTCGGAGACGAGGCCCGGGCCGCGCTTGGGAGTGCGGCGACGGTCTCGGAACTGGAGAACGCGCGCGTCAAGTACCTGGGTCGGAAGAGCGAGCTCAACCAGGTGTCGAGAGGAGTCAAAGACCTCGACCCGGACGAGCGGCGCGCCGTGGGAAGAGCCGTCAACGAGCTCAAGAACGAGCTCGCGGCGCTTCTCGATGCCGCGACCGACAGGCTCGCGTCCGTCGAGGCGTCGCCCGAGGGGCTTGATCTGACGCTGCCGGGTAGAGCGCCCTGGGTGGGCCGGAAGCACCCGGTGACGCGCACGTACGAACGTCTCGAGTCCATCTTCAGGGGACTGGGGTTCGAGGTGGCGCTCGGCCCGCATATCGAGGACGACTTCCACAACTTCGACGCTCTCAACATCCCCGCGGACCATCCCGCAAGGGACATGCACGACACGTTCTACATCGACGACGATACGCTGCTTCGCACGCATACGTCGCCGGTCCAGATCCGTGTGATGCAGTCGCAGAAGCCCCCGATCAGGATCATAGCTCCGGGGCGGGTCTATCGGAACGAGACGCCCGACGCGTCGCACGGCTCCGAGTTCTATCAGCTCGAGGGCCTGTATGTCGACCGGGGCGTCCGCTTCGGCGAACTCAAGGGCGTCCTCATCAGGTTCATGAGAGAGCTCTACGGCGAGAACGTCGGGCTGAGATTCAGGGCGGGTTTCTTCCCGTTCACCGAGCCGTCGACCGAGGTCGACCTGGAATGTCTGGTCTGCCACGGATCCGGATGCAGCGTCTGCAGCGGGACGGGCTGGGTAGAGGTCCTCGGGGCCGGAATGGTCGACCCGCGAGTGTTCGAGGCCGTCGGCTACGACCCGGGCGAGTACACGGGATACGCGTTCGGACTCGGCGTGGACAGGATCTGTATGATGATGACCGGAACGGACGACATTCGTCTGTTCCTCGAGAACGACATGCGCTTCCTCAGGCAGCTCTAGGCCTTAGGGGAGCACGAGGCAGGGCACATGATCGTCAGTCTCAACTGGCTCAGGCGGTACGTCGACTTCGAGATGGACGCGCGCGAGCTGGCGCTTCGTCTGACGAACTCGCTGACCGAAGCGGAGGTGGTGGAACCCTCCTGGAGCGGTGTTGCGGGTGTGGTCGCGGCCAGGGTCGTGACCGCCGAGAAGCACCCGGACGCTGACACGCTCTCGGTGTGCGTCGTCGACTACGGCGCAGGCTCTTCGACCGTCGTCTGCGGCGCCCCGAACGTTCGCGCGGGAATGATGTCCGTGCTCGCACCTCCGGGGTCCGCCGTTGCAGGCGGCCGTCCGATCTCCGAGGCCACCATCCGGGGAAGGCGTTCGTACGGAATGCTGGTCTCGGCGATGGAACTCGGGCTCGGGGAGTCGGCGGAGGGGATCCTCGAACTCGGCGACGATGTGGAGCCAGGAGGCGACGTAAGAGCGCTTCTCGGGCTTGACGACGAACTGATCGAACTCGACGTCCAGCCGAACAGACCCGATTGCCTGGGGATGATCGGCGTCGCGCGCGAGGTCGCCGCCCTCGTCGGCTGTGAGCTGAGGTACCCGGCGGTTGAGTTGCAGGAACACGGCGCCGCCGCAACCGAGGCGGCCGCCGTCGTGCTCGAGGACCCCGTCGGTTGCCCCAGATACATCGCGAGGGTAGTCAGGGAACTCAGCATCGGCCCTTCACCGGCCTGGCTGCAGTCGTGCCTCAGGAGCATCGGCGGCAGGAGCATCAACAACGTCGTCGACATCACGAACTTCGTGATGCTGGAATTCGGACACCCCATCCACGCGTTCGACTACGACCGTGTCTCCGACCACAAGATCATCGTCCGGCGAGCCCGCGAGGGCGAGACCCTGACGACGCTCGACGGCGTCGAGCGGAAGCTCGACCGGGAGCACCTGCTGATATGCGACGGCCGCGAGCCGGTCGCGCTGGCAGGGATCATGGGGGGCGCGCACTCAGAGGTCTCGGACGACACGACGAACGTTCTCCGGGAATGTGCCTGGTTCGACCCCGTGGTCGTACGGCGGGGCGCGGCGAGGCTTGGGCTGCGGACGGAGGCCTCTCAGCGGTTCGAGAGAGGCGTCGACCCCATGGCCATGGAGATGGTGGCGGCGCGCGCCTGCGCGCTCATGGCCGGGCTGGCCGGTGGGTCTGTCGCTCCCGGCCTGATCGATGCGGGAACGGACGGCGGAGAGAGGCCGGCCATAGCGCTGACGATCGCACGCGTGACCGGCATGCTCGGTGACGATGTCGGGCGCGCGGAGACGGTCGACTCTCTCACTCGACTGGGATTCCGGGTCGATGGTGGCGACGGAGACGGACAGCTGATCGTCGGTGTCCCTTCGCACAGGCCGGACGTCACGACCGAGGCCGACCTTATCGAAGAGGTTCTTCGGTCCCGGGGCTACGATGGCGTGAGCCCGGAGGTTCCGTTCCATTCGATCGACGCACCGAAGGACACGGGCGAGCGCTCGCGGGACAGAGTGCGCGACGCCATGGTCGGGCTGGGCTTCTTCGAGATCCTGACGACGTCGTTCATGAGTCACCGTGCGGCCGGGGCGCTGGGCGCCTCGGACGTCCGTGGGGCGGCCATCGAGCTTTCGAATCCGGTCAACAAGGAGATGCCGCTTCTGAGGACCTCGATGATGCCGGCGCTCCTCGATGTCGTCAGACGGAACAGGAACGTGGGAGAACGTGACCTCCGGCTCTTCGAGATCGGGAAGGTCTTCTGGAAGGACGGGGACGGGTTCGGCGAGGGCTGGGTGCTGTCCGGCGCTCTGACGGGGCACTCGAGCAGGCCGTCCTGGGGCGAGAGGCCGCGGCCGGTCGATTTCTTCGACGGAAAGGGCGTTCTCTGGGCCCTGGCCGAGGCGCTCGATATTGACACTCCGGTAGCGGCCTGCTACGATGGGCAGTCGCTGGAGGCTGGGGCGAGCGCGGGATTCTCGGTGCGAGGCGAGGCGCAGGGAGCCTTTGGAATGCTCTCGAAGGGTGTCCTCACAGCATGGGAACTCGCGGACCCGGTGTTCGTTTTCGAGATAGACCTCGAGAGGCTGTGCGGGTTCATCCCGTCGGCCGTGTCGTTCGAGGCGCTGGCGAGATACCCGAAGGCGCGGCGGGACGTCGCGCTCGTTGTCGACGAACGCTCGGCAGCGGGTGACGTCCTTGCGGCCGTCGAGACGTTGAAAGAGCCGCTGCTCGTGGACATGCAGGTCTTCGACATCTACGCGGGCAAGCAGCTCGCGGCGGGCAAGAAGAGCCTCGGGTTTGGACTGACCTACATGTCAAGGGAGAGGACTCTCACAGACGAGGAAGTCGATGAGGCGCATTCGCGTATCGTCGACCACCTGATGAGGGAGTTCGACGCGGTGCTTCGGTAGCGGCGTCCTCGGACGCCCCGCCACCGCAGCAGACGTTGGTGGTTCTTGTACCCGTAAGAGAGCGAATAATGCAGCTGCCCGGTTTGGACGAACTGGAATCTTCGGTGGCCAGGGCCATTGAAGAACTGATAAGGCTCAAGGCCGAGAACGCCCAGCTCCGCGGGCGGCTTCAGGTCCTGGGGAAGGACGTAGACGATCTGGGGGCCCTGATAGGCGGAATAGGGTCCGGTGAGAAAGTTGATGCCAAGACGAAGAAGCGCATGGGTTCCAGGTTGAAATCCATGGCCGATCACGTCGGATAGCGGTCTTCAGAGTGTGGTGCGCGTTGAGCTGGGAACGAACTGCAGTTGCGGGACAGTCTGGTAAGCAGCCTTGTTGGTTCGTCGGAGGTTTGACTTCTGGGACACGATGACACCGAGATGAACAGCGTCAAGGTTGAGATATACGGTTCGGAGTACCGGATCCGCGGTGACGCCGATCCTGAGTACATTCAGGAAATAGCTCACTACGTGGACAGCAAGATGAACGAGGTGACCAGGGAGACCTCCCTGGGCTCATCGCTCAAGGTGGCCATTCTGGCCGCACTCAACATCGCTGGAGAGCTGTTTCGCGAGCGCGATGACAGGAACAAGCTGCTCGCACAGGTCCAGGAACGGACCGAGGAGCTGTCTCAAACGCTCGACGGCGAGCTGGGTGACTGATCCGAACCGCCTGCCAGTACTGTTCCAGCCTCTGAAGTTCCCGTTCGGCGACCCGTCCGGGTCGCGTAGCGATGTTCTTCGCTCCGCGATCCTGACAGATCGCGCGTAGCGACTCCCAGTCCATACTGATGCGGCCCGACAGCCGATGAGGCCGCCCGCGCTCTTTCGACGGCCGGGAAGGGGTTCCCCGTGGGGAGCAAGACGGGCGAGAGCGGTGAGCTCTTTCCCGACGAGAAGATCGAGCACGTCTCCCTGGCGCGCAAGCGAAGGCCGCTCTGCCTCGACGACTACGTCGGGCAGGAACACATTCTGTCTGAGGGCCGTCTGCTGAGACGTGCGATCGAGAGCGACAAGCTCTTCTCCATGATTCTCTACGGCCCTCCCGGATGCGGCAAGACGTCGCTGGGGTACGTCGTCGCGGGGGCGACGCGGTCGACCCTGGTGATGCTGAACGCGGTCGAGGCCAAAGTTGCGGACCTCCGGACCGCGGTCGCGGAGGCGAAGCACAGAGCGCCCGGGCGGACCATCCTCTTTATCGATGAGGTCCACCGCTTCAACAAGGCTCAGCAGGACGTTCTTCTTGCCCCGCTCGAAAACGACGTCGTGACGATGATAGGCGCGACGGTCGAGAACCCCTTCTTCTATCTGAACAAGGCGGTTCTCTCCCGCGTGCAGGTGTTCGAACTCAGGCCCCTCGAGAGCGGCGAGATCAGGTCGATACTCGAGCGCGCTCTGGTCGACCAGGACCGGGGGCTGGGTGAATACAGCGTGGAGCTCGCGGACGCGGCTCTCGACTACATGGTCGACAACGCGCTGGGTGACGCCAGGAAGGCGCTGGCGGCCCTGGAACTCGCGGCTCTGTCGACGCAGCCGGACCGGAACGGCGTCATCAGGATAGGACTCGACGCTGCAAAGGAGTGTCTTCAGCAGCGAGTGGTCCGGTACGACAGGGACGGCGACTCGCATTACGACGTGGCCTCGGCGCTCATCAAGAGCATCCGGGGCTCGCAGCCG
>JBDRTQ010000149.1:0-2568 GCA_043823885.1 Candidatus Eiseniibacteriota bacterium
ATGCCTGGAGACGGTTGACATGTCGGCGCCTACCATCTCTGTCAGGTCGTTCACGCACCGCTCGCCCCCGGAGAGGACATCGACGATGTAGAGCCGCGTAGGGTGCGCCATCGCCTTGAGCACGCGCGCGCGCTCCTCGAATGTTGCCCTGGTCTTCGCGTTCATCGCTCCTCCTGACCTCGGCCGATGATGCCTGCTGGAGGATCTACGATAGAAGGTCTCTTCCAACACTTGCCAAGTTTACCAAATCACCAAGACCAAGTCCAGAGAAAAGGGCCGTCACGTGGCGGGCGACGGCCCCTCCCCTCCTTACTCCGCGGCGTCACCGTCGTCGTGATGCCCGAAGTCGTCCTTGTCGTAGGTCATGCCGGGCCTGAACGCGGACATCTTGCGCAGCCGCGCGGCTATCCCCGGCAGCACATCCAGCACGAGGTCGACGTCCTCGTCGGTCGACCACCTGCCGAACGTGAACTGAAGCGAGCCGTGGGCCTCTTCGTGCTTGATACCCATCGCAAGCTGGACGTACGAGGGCTCGAGCGTCCTGGCGCTGCACGCCGAGCCGCTCGAGACGCTTACGCCCTCCATGTCGAGCGACAGGAGAAGGCTCTCTCCCTCGATGTATGCGAGCCGGACGTTCGCGTTGTTCGGCAGCCGCCGGTCGCGCGGGCCGTTCAGGGTCGTGTCCTCGATGTTCTCCAGGATCCAGTCCATCAGCCGGTCGCGCATGGGCCTGATGCGCGCGACGTCGGACTCCATCTCGGCGGCCATGATCTCCGCGGCCAGACCGAACCCCACTATGCCGGGAACGTTCTCGGTCCCCGAGCGCATCCCACGTTCCTGCCCCCCCCCGTGGATGAGCGCCTCCAGACGCACGCCCTTCCTGATGTAGAGAGCGCCGACGCCCTTCGGGCCGTAGATGTCGTTCGACGACAGCGTCACGAGGTCGAGCGGCAGAGTAGACAGGTCGATTGGAACCCACGCCTCGGCCGCCGTGGCGTCGGTGTGGAAGAGGACGCCCGCTGCCCGGGCTATGTCCCCGATCTTGCCGACGGGCTGTATCGTGCCGACCTCGCCCACGGCCATCATTATGGAGATCAGGATCGTGTCGTCGCGGATCGCCGCCTTGACGGCGGCGGGATCGACGAACCCCTCGGAGTCGACGGGAAGGCTCGTCACCTCGAAGCCAAGCCGCTCGAGGTACTTGAGCGGAGTGATGACCGAGCGGTGCTCGACCACGGACGAGATGATGTGCTTGCCCCTGGACTGGAGTTTCAGAGCGGCGCCCTTGAGCGCCATATTGTTGGATTCGGTCGCGCCGGACGTGAAGACGATCTCAGAGGGGTGGGCGCCCACGAAGGCCGCGACGCGCGCACGTGCTTCGTCTACCGCCTGTCGCGCTGCGTCCCCGTCGCTCCTGAATAGAACGGAGGGGTTGCCGAACTGCTCGGTCATGTAAGGGGTCATCGCCTCGACGACGCGAGGGTCTACCGGTGCTCCGGACTGGTAGTCGAGGTATCCTCTGGTCACTGGCGTCCACCTCCGCTTCCCGGATGAAGACGCGAAGACGCTGCGCCGCATCGGGTCGTCAGACGTCGCGCGTCAGAAGGACAGAATGGCGTCCGCATCGAGCGAGAGGTCGTTCAGAGTTGCCGCGCCGACAACCTCCACTCCTTCGATGTAGTCTCCCCTGCTGAGTCCCATGAGCTGCGAGCTCTGGTCGCAGACCAGGAACTTCACACCCGCGGCGGCGGCCCGCTTCATCACCTCGGACAGCCTGGGGAAATCGCCCATCTGGATCTTGTCCGCCTCGCCGGTCTTGACGACGGTGATCCCCGTGCCCAGGAAGTAGACGGTCGCGTCTACGCCCATGGAGACGGCCACGGTCGCAAGCACTATGGGCGAATACAGCCTCATCGGTGTATCGATACCCGAGGTCTGCACGTAGAGGATACGCTTCTTGTCCGCCATTGTCATTACCTCCGGTGTGGAGGGCGCCGCTACGCCGCTCGGCGAATCAGGAACCGAAAGACGTCGCCGTCCTTCTCGTACGAGATGAGTTCGTGACCGGTTCTCTTCGTCCAGCTCTTGACATCGGGCTCTGCCGACGGATCGTCGGCCAGGAGTTCAAGCATTTCGCCGACCTCGACGTCGCTCATAGCCTCGTTGACCCGTATCACGGGCTCCGGGCAGAAGTAGCCGGTCATGTCGAGAGTCTCGGCGACGGTTCTTTTGCTGTCGTCCCGCATTGCGCCTCCATCGGTCGATGTTCGATAACGTAGTCGGACTCGCGGGACCAAGCCAGATGCGCGCCACGTCTCTTAGTTGGCTCCCGCGAGCCCTGCGCACGATCTCTTGTGCACAGTAACTAGGATGCCGGCACCCCGTCGTGGGTTCTCGGCGCCGGCTGCTCGGTTGCTGTTTGGAAGCTGCCTAGGAGTCTGACTCCGAAATCTCCTTTTCGCGGCTACCAATGAGAGGGAGGGGTGTCGTAGGATGGCGCATCTCATTCTGGAGGTGCGCATGGAGAGCCGGAAGTTCCGTCCCTACGACCAGTCGCAGTGTCTGTTG
>JBDRTQ010000150.1:0-3816 GCA_043823885.1 Candidatus Eiseniibacteriota bacterium
GCCGCGTCTCCCTCTGTTCGATCTATGTTCTACCGCAGGCTCATCGGTCCATCAGAGACCGCACGCGCTCGAGCCTGTCGTCCCGGTCCGGGTGGTTCGCCACCGGGTTCCGGTCGCCGTAGAGGCGCGCTCCATGGGACGGACGCTCGACCCTGTAGAGGATTCCGGAGAAGAGCTGGTCCTTCACGCGCGCGAGCTTGAGCGCCTCTTCGAGGGAAGCCGCGGGTGCGTCGACCGGCTTCACCTTCGCCTCGTACTCCTCGTAGTAGTTGGTGAACGTGACGCTCGGCTGCAACACCTCGACGAGAGAGAAGCCCTCGTGCTCGACGGCCGCCACAATGATGCCGGACAGTTCCTCTATCCTCGCCGAGTACCCGCGGGCGACGAAGGTCGCGCCCGCTTCCAGCAGCAGCGCCAGCGGGTTGAAGGGGTCCTCCTCGTTGCCGTGCGGCGTCGAGGGGCCCTCGAATCCGGCCTCGCTGGTCGGCGAGCGCTGTCCCGTCGTCAGCGCGTAGACACCGTTGTCGTGGACGATCACGGTGATGTCGGCGTTCCTCTTCGCCGCGAAGAGCATGTGCGCGATGCCCTCCCCGTACCCCGCCCCGTCGCCCGTGAAGGCGAGGACCTTGAGTTCCGGGTTCGCGAGCTTCGCCCCCTGCGCGACGGCCATCGACCGCCCGTGAAGCGCGTACACGCCGGACAGAGAGAGGTAGTCGAATATCTTCGCGTGGCATCCGATGCACGCGGTCATGAAGAGCCGGTCGCGGCCCGTGCCGCGCCCCTCGAGCGCACCAACGGCCCGCTTCACGGCGTTCATGATCCCGAAGTTCCCGCACCCCGGACACCAGGTGTTCTCCGCTCCTGTCGAAAGGTCGTCCTGCATGTCGTTGCTCCCTGTAAGGATTCGGTCGTCGTCCGATGCGCCGGGCCACCTGACCCTAGCCGATGGCTTCTCGGATCTCTTCCGCCAGCTCAACGGGCTCGAACGGACGACCGTCGTACCGCAGGATGACATCCGACGCGCTCACGCCGGCGCGCTCCGCCATGAACGTGGCGAACTGGCCGGTCGAACTCTGTTCGACCACAACGGTCGTCTCGTCCGCCAGGTCCGCGAACTCCCACGCCGGGAACGGCTCAAGATAGACGGGTTGGACCACGCGCGCGGTGATGCCGCCTGCGGCCAGCGCCTCGAGGACACTCATGGTGGTCGAGCCGTAGGTCAGAATGACCGGGCCTTCGTCCCCGAAACGATTGACGGTCTTCAGTCCGCGCACGTGCTCGGTGAGCGAAGCGCCCTTCCTGTCTCTCTTGTCGTGCATGGCCGCGATGGTCTCACCGTCTTCTACGGTGATGCCGGATTCGTCATGCTCGTAGCTGGTCCACTTGATGGACTCGGCGGAGGGCGGGAAGAGAAGAGGCGAGACGCCGTTCGCGGTCTCTCGGTAGCGCCGGTAGCCGTCGCCCGAATGCATGACCGGCTCCGCCCACGCCGCCGACCCCGCGTCGATCTCGGTCGTCACCCTGCTCTCCGACAGATGTTTCTCGGTCAGGAGTATCCCCGGAGTCTGGTAGGTCCAGACCAGGGCCAGCATCTCCGCCGCAAGCCTGAAGGCCTCTGCAACCGTGCCCGGCGACGCGATGATACGGGGGAAGTCACCGTGACCCTGGCCGAGCGCGAACCGCAGGTCGGCCTGCTCCGTGTATGTGGGCACTCCCGTTCCCGGTCCCGGCCTGGACGAGAGGACGCTCATGAACGGCGCCTCCGCCATGCCGGCGAACGAGAAGGCCTCCTCCATCAGCGCAAAGCCTCCCCCGCTGGTTCCGACCATCACTCGCGCGCCCGCCGCCGCCGCACCCACGGCCATGTTGGCCACCGCGATCTCGCTCTCAGGATGGATGACGGTGATGCCCAGATCTCTGTCGTGGGCAGCCAGGAAGTGGAGCACCGTCGACGCGGGAGTCATCGGATAGCCGATGTACATGTCCAGCCCGGCGGCGGCCGCGCCGAGAGCGATGGCCTCGTTGCCCGTTAACATCCGCTTCTCATCGCCGCCGCGATCCAGTGTGAATCGCCCGCCGGCTTCCTTCCGAACGTGGTCGTAGATGGCCGACGCGAACGCGGTGTTGTCCTCGTGGTCGTGCCTGTATTCCCGTTCGATCACGGCAGCGAGTTCGTCCTGCGACATGCCGGCGGCGGCGCACAACGCGGCAAGCCCGCTGACACCGATTCTCAGCGCCGCGTTGGGATACCTGGCCGCCTCGGTCGTCATGGGCACGCCGATGCCCTCTCCGTCCTTCACCGTATCGGCGTTGAACACCATGACACCGCCGTCCCCCACGTGAGACCTGTGCGCCTCGTAGCTGCGCTCGTCAAGGGCGACAACCACATCCGCCCCCATGTAGTGGCTGCGGACCTCGCGCGTCGAGCTCGTGACCACCGAGAAGTTGTGGCCTCCCCTGATCAGGCTCGGGTAGTCGTCCATCTGGAAAACGTGCCGCCCCATGGAGGCGAACATGTTCGCGGCCGTCGAGCCCGCCTTCTTCACGCCTTCTCCGGCCTTGCCACCGACTATGTACGTGAACACGTCCTTCGCCATTGCGTTCTGCTCCCACGGGCCGGGCGTCTCTCCGATGAGCACCGTCTGTCAACATGCGCTCAACCGGGTATCAACACCTTACGCACCGCCCACTGTATGGGTTATCACCGTTCCGCGGCCGGTTGCGCACCGGCTGCCCACCGAGCATCCCCCGTCCATCCACCTGATGTCCACGGGGTTATCCCACGGCTGTCCACGTCACGCCGCAGGCGGCCGTCCCATGGGACCCAGCGCCGCCATCGTCCGGCTCCCGGCATCTTTCATGCCCGCTCGGCCGGTGAGCTGCTCAGCGCCAGAGCCACATCGGCCAACGTGATGAGGTCCAGCGCGTTGTGATGGAAGACGGTCAACATGTCAGATGCGTCTCTCGTGCGCACGAAGCGATGGTACGCGGCCGGGATCTCCTCGCCGGGGATGTCGCCCGACCGGCGGCGCCCGCAGACCTTCCATTCGAGGGTCTGAAGGCGGCAGTCGGGGAACACGCCTCGCCAGCGTCGCCTCGCGTGGTGAAGCAGGTCGAGGTGCGGCGGCTCGTCGGGCTGCGGGACGCCGTGGAGAACGAGCCGGTCGCGGAGCACGGGCATGTCGAACGACTTGCCGTTGAACGAAACGATCATCCCCGAACTCGCGAGCATCTCGGTCCAGACTGCCAGAAGTTCCCGTTCCTCCCGATAGTCTCTGGCGAAGACCTGGCTCAGACGCACGTCACCGTCGGCGATCCGCATGACCCCCAGCATGAAGACCATGTTCCCGCCCAGGCCCGTGGTCTCCGTGTCGAAGAAGAGGGCGCGCTCGGGATTCTCGAGGAGCGCCCGGATCTCCTCGTGGACGTCCTCCCCCTCGGAAGCGTCGCGAGCGCCTCCGGCCAGCCTCGCGAGGAGAGATTCGAGTTCGTCGGTGGACGTGAGTTCTCCGAGACTGCGCTCGATCATGAGCACGCCGTCGGTCCTGACCGCTCCGGCCATGTCCTCGAGGTTCGCGGGAACGCTCCGGCTTCTCGCGCGAGGCCGGACGGGACGGCGCCTGGAGATGTCACCCAGCCGCTCTTTGAACTCGTCTCTCACTCTAAGTATGTCTCCACAACGACGAGTCGCTGGTCTACGTGCGCGTCTTTCAGTGTGACGGTCTCGCCACCGAGGAAGCTCACTTCGACGTCCACTGGCCCGTCGTCCGACCCCAATCCGAAGAAGGCAGTCAGCGAGTGCTGGCTCGTCGTGCC
>JBDRTQ010000151.1:0-6651 GCA_043823885.1 Candidatus Eiseniibacteriota bacterium
GGGACGGACGCAGTTATCGGGTCCTCTCGTTCCCAGTGGTGGAATGAGAGGACCCGTTCTATTTGCGGCCCGACGGAGACGAAACGGGGGCCACGGACCACGCGGTCCGCCCCCCACAACGCACAAGCCCGAGAGGACGACGCATGAAGCTTCCCAAGCGCTACAAGCCCGCCGAAGCCGAGGAGAGGTGGCAGAGACAGTGGGACGAGAGCGGGATCTACAAGTTCGACCGGTTCTCCGACCGCCCCATCTACAGCATCGACACGCCCCCGCCCACTGTTTCCGGGCGCATTCACGTGGGGCACGTGTTCAGCTACGTTCAGGCGGAGGTGGTGGCGCGCTACTGGCGCATGAAGGGCCACAACGTCTACTACCCGTTCGGGTTCGACGACAACGGTCTCCCGAGTGAGAGGCTGGTTGAGAAAGAGAAGGGCGTCAAGGCGACGGAGGTGGGGCGGGAGACGTTCGTCAGGATGTGTCTCGAACTGACGAAGCAGTACGAGGTAGACTTCATCGCGTTCTGGAAGAGCCTGGGGCTCTCGGTCGACTGGGAAGAGGACTACTCGACCATCGACCCGCGTTCGCAGCGGATCTCGCAGCGTTCGTTCCTCGACCTGTACAAAAAGGGCAGGATCTACAGGAAGGAAGCGCCTACACTGTGGTGCCCCGAGTGCCACACGGCCATCGCGCAGGCGGAGATCGAGGACGCGGAGCACGATTCCGTCTTCTACGACGTGGCGTTCGAGCTGGACGGGCGCGACCTCGTCATTTCGACCACGCGTCCGGAACTTCTGCCTGCGTGTGTAGGCATGTTCGCGCACCCCGACGACGAGCGCTACGCCGAGCTCTTCGGGAAGAAGGCGACCGTTCCCCTCTTCGGCCACGAAGTTCCGATAATGCCTGACGAGAAGGCCGATCCCGAGAAGGGGACCGGGCTCGTCATGTGCTGCACGTTCGGCGACACGACCGACATCGCGTGGTGGCAGGAGCACGGGCTCGACACACGCATCGTCTTCGACGGCGAGGGCCGCATGAACGGGCTCGCGCCCGGATACGAGGGGCTGTCGCTCACGGACGCCCGCAAGAAGATGGTCGAGGACCTCGAGGCCGGCGGCCGCCTCCGCGGAGAACGGCCCATCACGCACACCGTCAACGTCCACGAACGGTGCGGCACCGGCATCGAGTTCTCCGTCGCGGCGCAGTGGTTCATCCGGGTGCTGGACATCAAGGACGAGATGCTCGCCGCGGGGGCGAAGGTACAGTGGTGTCCGGAGTTCATGGCCGTTCGCTTCCAGAACTGGGTCGAGAACCTCGCGTGGGACTGGTGCATCTCGAGACAGCGCTACTACGGCGTGCCGTTTCCACTCTGGGTCTGCGGGTCGTGTGGAAAGGTAGTGCTTGCCGTGGAGTCGCAGCTGCCCGTGGACCCGACCGTCTCCGATCCGCCCGTCGCGACCTGTCCCGAGTGCGGAGGGAGGCTCGAACCCGAGACCGACATCATGGACACGTGGATGACCTCGTCGTGCACTCCGTTCATCAACCTGAGGTGGGGCGAGGACGACTCCCGGGTCGAGCGCTTCAAGAAGGAAGGGATCGACGGCGGACCCGAGTACATGATGGACCTTCGCCCTCAGGCGCACGACATCATCAGGACGTGGGCGTTCTACACCGTCGTCAAGGGCGTGCTGAACGAAGGGAAGATCCCGTGGCGCACCGCCATGATCTCGGGGCACACGCTGCACCCGGACCGCGCGAAGATAAGCAAGTCGAAGGGCGCGACGGGGGCCGCGCCGAGCGACATCGTGGAAGAGCGCTCAGCCGACGTCGTGCGCTACTGGGCCAGTTCGACCAGGTTGGGAACCGACACCGTCCTTGCCGAGGAGCCGCTCGACGCAGGGCACCGGCTGGTGGTCAAGCTGTGGAACGCGTCGAAGTTCGCCATCATGCGCCTCGAGGACTACGACCCGGCCGCCCCGATGACGCTGGGCGTCACCGACCGCTGGCTGCTCGCCGAGCTCGGTGCTGCCGTCGCCAGGGCGACCAGGAGCTTCGAGGCGTGCGACTATCACGGCGCGCTCGAGGCCGCCGAGCGTTTCTTCTGGCACGACCTCTGTGACAACTACATCGAGATCGCGAAGAAGCGGCTCTACGGCGACGAGGGTTACGCCGCCGCCGGCCGGAGGGGCGCTCAGCACGCGCTCTATCAGGCGCTCCTGGTCTCGCTCAAGATGTTTGCTCCCATCATGCCGCACATCACCGAAGAGCTTCACTCGCTCTACTTCGCAGAGCGGGAGGGCGTCGAGTCGATACACGTGTCCGCGTGGCCTGAGCCTTCGGACTCGTGGGACGATCCGGAGGCGCTCGAAGCAGGTCGCATCGCCCTGGCGGTCATCGAGGGGATGCGGAAGGTCAAGTCGATGAGCAAGGTCTCGGTGGCGGCGCCGGTCGGCGTGCTGACCGTGGCCTGCGACGACGCCGTCTGGAAGAAGATCGAGCCGGTGGCCGCGGAGCTGCGTGACGTGTCGAACGCGCGCAGCGTTGAGCACGTCGAGACCGCCGGAGAGGGATTCGTCGACACCGATCTTGCGGGCCTGCAGGTAGCGGCTGAACTCATCGAGGAGTAGTCCCCGTGGCGTTCAGGAAGCAGAAACCGGTCGAACTACCCGAGAAGCCCAGACTCCTCGTCATGGAGACCGGGCTCATCGGAGAGCTTCTGGCCGTGACGCCCGTGCTGCGCGCCATCGGCAGGGCCTTCCCCTCGGCCGACGTGACCGTCATGGTGCGTCCCGGTTCCGCGCCGGTGCTCATCGGGAATCCCTACGTGAAGAAGCTCCTGCCGCTGGTCGGGCGTGAGCGGAAGGGGTTCTGGGGAGTGATGCGGCTCTCGTCCTGGGTCCGCTCGCGGAACTTCGACGCGGCGCTCGTTCTGCACACCTCCTTCAGGAGCGCGCTCATCTCGTTGATGGGGGCCGTACCCGTACGGGCGGGCCTATCGTGTGAGGGGCGCGGCTTCCTCCTGACACACAAGAAGCCCCGCGACCGCACCGCCTACGAGGTGGACGAGCATCTCGCGGTGCTGGAACTCCTGGGCATTCCCCCAGCGGGACGCGAGCTCGACATGTTCCTGACCGACGACGAACGCCGCTCGGCGCGCGCCCTCCTCGGGCTCCCGCAGGAGCACGGACGACTGGTCGGACTCCATCCGGGCGCCAGCCGCGAGATCCGGCGGTGGCCCGTCAGGTTGTTCGTCGAGCTTGCGGGCAGACTGGAGCAGGAGGTGGGCGTCACGCCGGTCTTCTTCTTTGGTCCGCGGGAGGAGGACCTCGCGCGGGCCGTCTCGGAGCTGCGACAGTGGGACGGACGCTCTGCGCCGTCCCTGCACAGCCCCGGCAACGTACGCATTCTCGCCGCCGCGTTCGAGCTCATGGACGTCGTGGTGACCAACAACACCGGACCAATGCACGTCGCCGCCGCCGTGGGGACGTCCGGAGTGTTCATCCACGGGCCTACCCCCGTCCCCAGGTGGCACCCTCCCGGCGAGCGCTTCACGCCGGTCTATGCGGACGGCCTGGGCTGCCGGCCCTGCGACACGTCCACGTGCGCGCAGGATCATCTCCTGTGTATGGAAGGGGTCACTGTCGACCGCGTGTTCGAAGCCGTGTGCGAGCAGCTCGACGCGGGTTCCCGCAAAGAGGAGGTCGCCTCCGCTTGAGCAAGCCACTGAGCGTGCTGCACGTCATCGAATCACCGTCGTGGACGGGCGCCATGGCCCAGACGCTCGAACTGGTGCTCGGTCTCAGGGACCGCGGCCACCGCGTCACTCTCGCGACGACGCGAGAGAGCATCCTGTGGGAGAGGGCGCTCGCTGCCGGTGTGGACGTTGTCGCCGTCGAGACAAGGTCCGAGCTCAATCCGGCGGCGGTAGCCAGACTGTCGTATTTAGTGTGGTCGAGGCGCGCTAACCTGGTGCACGCCCATCGGGCGCACGCGCACTCGCTCGGGCTCCTTGCCGCGCTGGCCACCGCGCGACCCTTCGTCGTGTCCAGGCGAGTCTCGTTCCGGCCGAAGGACAACTTCGGCAGCAGGCTGAAGTACCGAAACAGGTTCGTCACGAAGATCATCGCCGTCTCTCAGGCGGTCAAGGACGTCCTCGTGGACTACGGCGTCGACGCCGACCGCGTCGAGGTCATTTACAGCGGCTCCGACCCGCTCCGCTACCGGACGGGGATAGACGGAGGGCAGGTTCGCGAGGAACTCGGGATACCCGCGGACGCTCCGCTCATCGGGAAGGTCGCGAACTTCTACCACGGTTGGAAGGGGCACGACACGTTCCTGACCGCGGCCGCCGCCCTCGCGGAGAAGAGGCCGGAACTGCGCTTCCTCTTGGTGGGGCACCTGACCGACGGCGACAAGATGACCGCGATGGTCGAGCGGCTCGGTCTGACCGGCAGAGTGGTGCAGGCCGGCTACCGCACCGACATCCCCGAGGTCATATCCGCGCTCGACATATCGGTCAACACGCCGAGAGCCGGGGAGGGACTCTCGGGCGCCGTGAGGGAGTCGCTCGCGATCGGCCGGCCAGTGGTGGCGACGGACGTCGGCGGCAACCGCGAGCTTGTCAGAGATGGCGAGACCGGGCTCCTGATCCCTCCCGACGACGCCCGGGCGCTCGCGGATGCGCTTGCGAGACTCCTCGATGACCGGGAGTTCGCGGAGCGCATGGCTTCGGAAGGCGCGCGCTTCGTTCGGGAGAACCTGACCGTGGAGCGCATGGTCGAGGAGACCGAGCGTCTGTACTACAGGATCCTCGCGGAGTCCCGATAACGCCATTCAGCAGCGGTTCCCGCAGGGGACGGAGACGAGCCGTGACGTCAATCAGGAAGAACCTTCTCGTCACCGGTCGACCCGGCATCGGCAAGACCACCCTGATCGGCCGGGTGCTCGATGCCCTGGACGTCGACGTCGGCGGCTTCTACACGGCAGAGATCCTCGAAGACGGCAGCAGGGTTGGCTTCTCGATAGTCGGGCTGCACGGCGATTCCGGCGTGCTCGCCCACGTGGACCACGAGAGCTCCTTCCGGGTCGGAAAGTACGGTGTCAATCCCGAGGACCTGGAGAGAGTTGGAGTGCGGTCGATCCGCGATGCGATCGAGCGGTCGAGGCTGGTCGTTATGGACGAGATAGGGCGCATGGAACTCTGCTCGCCCGCGTTCCAGGAGGCCGTCGGAAACGCCCTCGATTCTCCGAAGCCGGTGTTGGGCACGCTGCAGGACAGAAAGAACGTCTTCCTCGATTCGATCCGCGCGCGCCCTGACGTGGAGGTCACGCGGGTGAGCGCGGGCAATCGCGAGTCCCTGGTCCCCGTACTGAGAGACAGGGTCCTTGAGCTGTTGGGGGAGTGAACGTCGGCGCGACGGTTCCGCTACGTGCCCTCGCGGAACCGGGACGGGGGCCACGTTCCGGCTTCCATCCCTCCGGCCAGCACGTAGAGGACGCCTGAGACGGCGAGCGGGGCGGCCAGCAGGAGGGCCGTCCGCAACAGGTCGGTCGGTGAATAAACGTGCGCCTTGATCAGCATCCAGACGCCGACCACGAGGAACTCGACCAGTAGCGCCACACCCGCGGCCGTCCTCCATCTGATGCCCAGCGCTGCCGTGCCGACGGCGATGATCGTGAAGAGGATCTTGATGACGGCCGTGGGCAGCCGTTCGGTGTCAGATGTCAGAGTCAGTCCCAACCACAGGACCGTGACGACCGGCGTCAGGACAGCCGCGATCAGTGCGAGCGCCCACCAGCGATTCCGTCTCTTGTCGGAAGTTCCGGGCATTGGACTCTCCAAGTGCATGGCATTCACGCGAGTGAATCTACCGCCGTGAACGCTGGCCGCGCAAGGCATTTCCGGGGACTTCCTTGAAGGCCCCCAATGAGATAGAATCGCGACCCAGGAGGTTGAGCCTAATGACTCTCGGACACAGGCATATCGCATCACGAGGGCGCCTGGCAGCGCCGGCTGCCGCCCTGCTCGTGCTCGTCTGTGCGTGTCTCGTGATTTGCGGGTGTGCGCGCCATGTCTCACTGGCGGAGCTGGGATCATCCGAGGCCGTCGTCTGGGTCAGGTTGACGACATCGGACGACGAGCGGATAACAGGCCAGGTCGTTTCGCTCGATGCCGGTTCGATGGTCGTGGCCGCGAGGTACGAACTCGGAGGAGACATCCAGGTGCGGGAGCGCGACGGTGACTCGGTGCTCTACTCGGGCACGGAGCGCGTGCCGGGTCGGTTCGTCGGCATCGACAGCGAGGAGCAGCGGCGCGTGGCCATCGTGCACCGGACGTTCCCCGCCATCGACATCGCAATCGCGACATTCCACGAGAGCAGAGGAGAGCGGTCGCTCGCCTCCATCGTGAGTCTTCTTCTCGGGCCGGCCATCGGCGGTGCCATCGGGTTCTTCTTTTGAGCGGGGAGGTCGGCGTGACGGGAGCGTTCGGAGCTGCGCGCGAGGTGCTCGCTGCCGTTCGTCCGACGACGCTCGTTCTTGCCGTCGGACTGCTTGCAGTATCGCTCATCGTGCTTTCCGGTTGCGCCGCAACGAGACCCGAGAGCTTCGTCGGAGAGCCGGGGGTGACGGTTCGCATAGACCTGACCTCGGGCG
>JBDRTQ010000152.1:0-7217 GCA_043823885.1 Candidatus Eiseniibacteriota bacterium
CAACAGACACTGCGACTGGTCGTAGGGACGGAACTTCCGGCTCTCCATGCGCACCTCCAGAATGAGATGCGCCATCCTACGACACCCCTCCCTCTCATTGGTAGCCGCGAAAAGGAGATTTCGGAGTCAGACTCCTAGGCACGTAGTCATGCTGTTCTCATAGTCCACGCCGGCGACCAGCAGGTTGTCCTGCTGCCATGACGGGAGAACGGGTGACCCGACATTCCTGTATGAGTGCAGTACTATCGCAAGATCAGGTCGTAATCCCCGTCACCATCCAGATCCCCGAACTCAGGCGTGCAGCCGGTGTTCGGCGGAGCAAACTCTGGCGCATCAGTCCAGTAGATCTGGGCGGTCGCTGACTGGGTGGTCGGCACCGCCAGCAGGAAGAGCAGCACCGGCAGCACGCCGCAAAGCGATCGCGGTAGCTTCATTGTCCCTCACTCCCATCACCACTACCTGAACAGCTCCTTGATTCTGCCCCAGCTTGATGGTTCCACAGGTGTGACGGAGCCCTGGTTAAGGTGAATCACCCGCCCATTCTCAGACTGGCAACTCAGCATGTCGAGATCCCCATCGCCGTCCAGGTCGGCCAGGTCGAGTCCGAGACATTCGACGTCTCTCTCAACTCCCGTCAGCATGCTCTCGTTCTCAACCCACGTCGGATTCTGGGTGCTCCCTGAGTTCTCGTAGCACATGATGGGGCTGCCGTAGCTCCTGCCGCCGATGACAAGGTCGAGATCCCCGTCACCGTCGAGATCCCCGAGGTTGGGGTCCGAACACGGATACGGCAATGATATCCCGTCCGCCAAGCCGTCATCTCTGATCCAGGACGGCAATTCGGCGGTCCCCGTGTTGCGGTAGGCGCGCAGACCCCACTCCACAGCCAGCAGAAGGTCCAAGTCCCCGTCATCGTCAAGATCCGCCAGCTCGGGACACGTCCAGGCTCCGGGGGACAGGCTCTCGTACATGCTGTTCTGCTGCTGCCAGACTGGCTGCGTCGCGCTCCCGACGTTCTCGTAGTAGAAGAGCGGGCAGGCCTCGCCGTACAGCATTCCTACTGAGAGGTCCAGGTCGCCGTCGGCGTCCAGATCCGCTAGGCAAGTTGTCATGGAGCCGACGTACTCAACTCCATCAACAAGCGAGTCATCTTGCTGCCACGACGGGAGGGAGGGGGACCCGACGTTCCTGTACGACTGAGTCACCACGGCGTAGATCAGGTCGTAGTCTCCGTCACCGTCAAGATCCCCGAACTCTGGGGTGTGCCCGGTCCACGGCGGCGCGAACTCAGGGGCTTCAATCCAGTAGATCTGGGCGGTCGCTGACTGGGTGGTTGGCACCACCAGCAGGAAGAGCAGCACCGGCAGCACGCCGCAAAGCCATCGCGGTAGTTGCATTGTCCCTCACCTCCATGACTGATAGTACACCCTGTGGATGAAGTGGTCAATGCCCCTCGCCACTCGGTCCATGCCTCCGGACACCCGTGTACCAGACGCGCAACGTGATCTCAGATGGGGGCGCCGCGAGCGCTGCAGTCGGGCCCACGATGAATGGCACCAGCACGAGTCCCCGAGGCCCGCCCTCAGCTCGCAGCCATTGGTCCACGACGGGCGTCACGTCGATGGCCAGCTCTCCGTGCTCATCCGTGATCACGCTCGATATCGAACCTCGACGTTCGTTCCAAACTCCATCACCTGACTCCCAATCCTCGTCCCACGCCGTCCCCTCCGCAGACCAAGCGCACGTGATCGGGAATACCTCGATACTGATCTCCCGCTCTTGCTGCGAGTCAATCGGGAGCCGCGCGCGCAGGATCGCGAAGTCGACCGTAGCTCCTTCCAGAGCGTTCGGGATCTCAAACCTGAGCAGGACGCGCCAGTTCCCGGGGTACGCAGGATCCGCTATGCACGCTGACTCCTCAAGCGTGAGGTCTGCCACAGAAGCGTGGGCCGCGCTGGCAAACGCAACTGCGGCGAGTGCTCCGCATGCGATGATGAGTCCCAGTGCCCTTCTCAGCTGCCTTGCCATGCTACCTCCCTGTCATTGCCTTCGTTCACGCAAGATCGAAGGGTAGATCCTCACTTGAGCACAATGAGCTTCCGTGACTTCACAAATGAGCCGGCCTGCATCTGGCAGAAGTACACCCCGGAGCCGACGGGCAATCCCCGCTCATTCCTCCCGTTCCAGGTGACGCTATGCTTGCCCGGGGGACGCATCTCGTCCAGAAGCACGCGCACAATCCTGCCGCTGAGGTCGTACACGGCGATTCGGACGCGTGACTCCCTCGGAACGGCGTAGCTGACTACAGTCGTGGGGTTGAACGGATTCGGCCGGTTCTGGTCGAGGTCATACCTGGCGACGGCCCCGTCGGGTTCGTGATGCCCTCCTCTGGAGCCCGGATCTTCCTCTAGGAACGGCTCCCACTCAATGTCGATGCCGACCCCCACGAACTTCCGTCCGGACGGATCGGTCGTGCCCCACCAGTTCATCTGGGCGGGGAGGGGATCTATGGGCGGCTGCGCGATCGCGTAGATGTTATAGGAGGCAGCGTCGTCTGTGGCATTGTTGCCGTTCGCGATCGTGTCGCCCAGGTCGGGGATCTGCCCAGGCTCGCACTCGACATAGAAATGGTAGTAGAAGTCGCTGAGTCTGTTCCAGTGCGCCACGGCCGGCGTCTTCACGAGCCGGATGCCCTTCGTGTAGGGGTCGCTGGCTCCGGTTCCAGCGATGTCGTTCCCCAGCACGTCGGCGGATGCCTGGGGCACTGCGTACAGGCAGATCCCCTCACCCAACGCATTCTCGAACGCCATTGTTACCACATTGTCGCTGATTGAAATCTCCACTGGATCGAAGCTGTTCGAGCAGTAGACCGCGCGGGGGGCACCCAGCGGCTGCATGCCAGGTCCCACGGTGATGTCGTTGCCCTCAATCGTGGAACCCCTGTCATCATAGAGCTGGATGCCGTACTGGGATGCCCCAGTTATGGCGTTCCCTTCCACACGTACGGCACAGCTGTCTGCGCGGATTCCAATATTCGCCTCGTCAATCGTGCAGTCCGCCACTGTAGTCGGGGCCTCGCAGCCCTCGAGGTGCACTCCCATCATTGACTGGCTGAGGAACCGGGAGTCCCGTACGTCAAGCGCCTCGGGTGCCATCGCCCAGAGGGACTTGCATGCCCCGGAGACATCCGTGAATGCGAGGGAGCACGTGCTGCCGGGCTCGAGCGTGATGCCGTACCAGTCGGGAAGGCCGGCGAACGGCAGCACGTCGGGCACGAAGACCACGCGGTCCACGGCGCCGCCAGTAGAGAGGAGTGCCCCCTCCACGATCAGCTCACACAGGCTGACCGAACGCCCGGAGAACATGCAGTCCCAGTCATGCGCGACCTCAATCTCGGTGCCGGCGGCGAGGTGGAGCGTGAGGTTCTCGGGAACCACGATGTCGCCCTCCATGAACATATCGCCAGACCAGGTTGTCGATTGAGTCACCGACCCAGCGACGGGCTGCTCGTAGAGTCCCGAGTTCCGCTCGTCGTGTCGGTACATCGGCCACTCGAACGTAGGGGTACTTGTGCCCCAGTACTCAAGTCGATGCACGAGTCCGCCGTCTGTCGCGAACACGATGTCGTTGCTGCCGTCGCCGTCGAGATCGCAGATCGCCCCCGTCGCGTACGCACCCGACACCTCCACCGGATCCACCACCGGTTCGAGTGTCCCTGGAGTGGCCGGAACGCTCAGGATGTGGAGCAGGCTCCCACCACCCGGCGAGCGCGTTCCCACGATGACCTCAACGTCGTCACCACCGTCGAAGTCTCCGATCAAAGGCTCGCCCACGGCGGTGCCCGCAAGACCCGCTCGCCAGACCGGGACACCTGAGTAGTCGTGCTTGAACACGAACACGGAGCATGCGCCCGCGCAGACTATCTCCAGCTCGTCGTCGGAATCGACGTTGCCGATGGCGACCTCGCTTGTCTCCGGGATGGAGGCCGTCCAGAGCACCTCGGGGGGGCTCGTGGAGCTGTGCACGATGAGCATGCCATCAGAGGCGCGCGCCGACGCCAGCAACACCTTGCCGTCTTGGCCAAGGTCGCCCGCGGCTACTCCGAAGCCCCGGTGACCTGCCCCGCTCGGGATGCTGAGCTTCCACTTGAGCGTCTCGGTTGCGGACGCGCACAACACCAGCGTGTCATCAATGGTGTAGTTCCACGTGACGAGGTCCGCGGGATGGAGTCCCATGTTGACTGCCGTTGGCGGACCGGTACGTTGCCAGGCGGAGCCCGAGCCGAGTGGTATATCCCAACTGAGCGCAGGTCTCTGGGGAGCGAAGTCCCAGACGGACAAGCGACCCTGCTCCTCGTCGTTGATGCCGACAACCGCCACCTCCGGGCGCCCGTCGAGCGGGTCGATGTCGATGAGTAGTGGTGCCGAGTATGTTTCGCCGACCATCGCCTGCTTCCAGACCCGCGTTGTCTCGCCCTCCTCCGAGTTCAACACGAAGATCTCGTCCTGCCTCGGGCCGCTGGAGGGCTCAGGACCCAGCACCACCACTGCGACCTCTGGGGTCCCATCGCGGTCGAAGTCGGCCACCGTCGGACAGAGGGCTTCCGACGTCCCCCCTCCCGGAGTGAAGGACCAGAACGGGGAGCCGGACTGGTCAATGACCTCTACGTGACCGTTCAGGTAGGCAGAGATGATCTCTTTTCCGTCGGTTCCGCCAAGATCGCATACTGTCACGGGCGAGACGGGCATGGGGGGGAAGGATGGACTCCCCGGGAGCGACAGCGGGAAACCGTCCGCGTAGAAGTGGACGTAGAAGTGCACAGGCTGGCCGGTGGTGTTGTTCCACTCATGGAGTTCGTCGATCAACGTCTCGGGATCGACGGTGACGAAGAGGTCGTAGGCGCCGACCGAATCCGCCGGCGGGGTCCACGTGACCCGCGCCGTGTCAGCACGCCAGGGCTCCATGGCCCCAATCGTGTCCGTGAGGCGCGAGGAGAACTGGCCATCCGCGTGGTACAGATCGAAGGCGACGACCACTTCGTCGGGATCGGTTCCGTCAGGACCCTCGTTCGTCACGCGGCATTCGAATGTCATCTGGTCATCGTAGTTGACGAGCTCCGGCGCGACCACGACATCTCTTTCTCGCACCACCAGATCACAGCTTCCACCGTAGCCGGTCTCCGCGCCCAGGAACAGGTTGAGGGTCGGGTCGCCGAGGAGGTTGTAGGCGCACAACGACCGTACGTCGGCTTGCTCCTCCACGTGCTGACGCAGCTTGGCCTCGGCCACGGCTTGGCCGATCATTGGGTACGTCTGATCGTAGAGAGCATCGAGAATCAGGCGGCCAAAGCTGTGGTTCCCGGTCGCCCTTGTGGCGCCGAAGAAGGCGGCCGCGCCAGCGCTGCTCCAGTGCATCAGGTGTTCACCGAGGCAGTCGCTCGTCTCATCCCAACCACACAGGAACTGGTCCCCCGTGTTCGCGAAGTTGCCAGTGGAGCAGCTCATGTTGATCCAGAAGGGGAGCGCTGATGTGTTGTTCAGGGAGTCAACGTCGCCCGCGAGAAACGAGTAGGTCCCGCATGGCCACCCGTGGCCCCAGAGCAGCATAACAAGTTTCCCGCCATTGACGGCGGCGATGTTCTGAGGTCGCCCGTATTCCTCGTGGGCGCAATCGGGGAGGTCGTCGCAGTCGTACTCGTGGACGTGAAGTTGGCCAACCTCGACGGACTCGTCTTCCAGAATGTCTAAGATCGCCGGGATCTCGCTGTCATGGACTCCCGCGATGTGTCCCTCCCAACTCGGATCACCTTGGGCGAATGAGCACGACAGGAAGATGTCGTTGGTCCACGCCTCCGAGAGTGGAATGGGTTCATAACCCACTATCTTGTCAACCTCGGTCTGCAACTCCGTCGTGTCGCCCACGGCAAGCCGGCCGATGGCGAGATCAGCCACATAGTCGCTGCCGGCGACGCAGGCGTACCAATGGTCCGTCGGAACCCAGGGATTGGTGTCTAGATACGGCAGGGAGTCTTCATACGCCGGGAGCAGCTCCTGCGATTGCTGTCCTGGTTCTATGGCTTCGCGTGCGTCACCAATCAGGAGTACATATCCCAAGTGGCCGTCGGGGACGTTCGCCGCCGACTCCGTCTCGTAGAGATCCTGAATGAAGTCCTTGATCGCCTGAGGAAAGATAGGGTTCGCGATGTCGGAGACCTTCACCAGGGCTACGTTCAGACAGTCGTACCTTGACTTCTTCTCGGCCAACGACTCGAGCGTGTCGATATCGATGATGCTGTCCTCGACGATCATGAGGTAGTCCGTGTGGATGTCTGCGCAGCCGCCAACCGTTGAACACCAGTAGAACGAGATGTCACAGGTGTCCGCTCTGCCACCCCGCGGAGACCATGACCCCACGCCCTCGTAGTTGGCCATGACCGACCGACATGCAAGCTCAAGCGGCCCCACCCCGCTGAGATTCGTCTGCACCGGGTTCTCGAACCTGAGGTCAACCGAGATGGAGGAGTAGCACCTGAGAACCGAGAGCGCCGGGTCGTACCGGACGGGATGGATTTCCAGGATCACGTATCGCTGATCGCGCACCCACCCGTCATCCACGACGAGGGCCGCGCCCTCAGGGTAGAGGACATCGTCTTCATAGAAGGTCTCGTCGATCGCGAAGACCTCGTAGACGTACTCGTACTCATCCTGGTACCCGACGGCCTGGCCCGGCACCGGCCAGACAGTCGCGCCGGCGAACTCCGTAGAGTCTCCGAGTTCCACGCGAAGAGAGTAGGAGTCGCAGTCAGGAATCGCGAGCATCGTCCGCACGACGGGGAGCTGAGGTTTCCCGGTCTCGCTCGTGTACGACTCCCCGAGGAAGCTCAGCTTCTGGAACTCCTCGCTCCCGTGATGGACGGTCTCGACCTCGAAGCCGTGGACGTCCACGGTCAGCGAGATCGAGTCCAGGATCGATGCCAGGATCTCTGAAACGGGAGGCTCCGACCATGGGGAAACTTCATTGATCGTCACCCAGCCATCGCTGGGGAGGATGTCCGGGGTCTGGCCGCACGCCGGACTGGCGCTGAGTGCAGCGAGTGCGGCGATTGCGATGACGGTAGCGGGGAGAACCAATCGGCTTCTTAGCGCGAGAGGGCGGGGCAGCATGGCGACCTCCTGATGGGTGGGAGCGCGATGACTGCGGCGAACACATATGGCAGG
>JBDRTQ010000153.1:0-7275 GCA_043823885.1 Candidatus Eiseniibacteriota bacterium
CCGCAGAATACGCTCGAGCTCTCGTCGCTGTTCGTCACTGATCTTGAGTGGTTCGGCTGGCTTTCTCATAGCGACAGGATACAACGGACTGCCGCCAAAGGTCAAGACATTTCTGAGACACTACACTAGGATGCTGTAGGCGTATCTGAGGTCCCAGCCAAGAGAGTCAATCGGAGGAACCACTAGGTACTCGGCCGCACAACCGAACAACTCGTTGTAGTCCCTGTATTGCTCTGTGTAATGCACGTCGTACGTCTCTGTGTTGGACGCCCAGCACATGTGCGTGAACTCGTGAGACGCCTGCTGCGCGCTCCGCCGTGGCCAGAGGGACTCATCCGTGCTGTCTAGCTTATTCCCGTCGAGGTCACCGACGCGGACGGAGTTGTCGTGCCAGATAGCAGGATCGACTGGTGGACCATCTTCCTTCATATCCCTGGGAAAAGGAGAACCATAATTGGCCGTCCTTCCGGGAGCGAGGTACACGTCCATATGATTGATTTCACTCATTGGCACGCTGGAGCCGTCGAGGCAATCCTGGAAGACCAAGAAGTGGTAGGTCGGGTTCGTCTCATCGTAAGGAATCTCAGAGCGGTGTGCGTACTTGAAGGTCATGGCAAGATCTGTGTCGCTCCAGTTGAAGCGGTTCTCGAATTCGCCGTCAAGGGCATCCAAGAGAATGCGTGCTTCAGCATCGGTAACGAGCCCGAACTGCACGCTGTCGAACTGACTACTTATGAGGAGGTCGATATCGAGATCGATCCACTCGCTGTGGTCGCCCACATCGTAGAGGCTGAAGGAGTTGCTGCTCGAGGACGTCCAGCCAGGGCAGCCACGACCAGGAACCGACGCACCAGTGCTGTCAGGGGGCGACGTGATGCCGATACCACCCTCGCCCAAGAACTGGGGGTGGGCTGGGGCTACAGCGAGGAGGCTCAAGATCACAACCGCGAGGAGAGAATGGGCTTTCATTCTAGACCTCCTTCATTGTGGCAGACCGGAGGTGGTGCGGGGGGTCATGCGCAGAACAGCACTTCACCTCAGAATCACGATTGTCCTCACACTCCCGCTCAAGGAACGACCTTCCTCAACTAGCGCAGCGAAGTAGATTCCACTGGGCAACCTCCTTCCCGCCGAGTCTGTTCCATCCCAGAAGATCACCTGCGTCGCATGCACACTGCTCGCTGTGCCGCCGATGGGCCAACGCCGCAGGAGCCTGCCATCTGAGGTGTAGATCCCGAGACTCGCGCGCGTATCACCAGACAAAGAGATGTCCAGATAGACTCCCTCGGATGTCGGATTGGGTCTTACACCCGTGATCCCCGCTGTCTCCGAGTCTCCGCCTCCGTGGATGACCGCCTTCGCCGGGCCCAGGACTGGTCCCTCCCGCTGCCCGCCAATCCAGTACCAGTATGTCCCCTGAGTGTTCGCCGAAGAGTCGATGAAGGAGCAATCCGAGCATCCACCCACCGGATGCTCAGTGATCCTAGTCGCGTCTGCGGGTATGGAGCCCGGCGTGGTTCCAGCTACCGCGCTCGTTCCGGCCACCCTCCACACATGGAATCCACTGTCGGCCCACGCACCGGACACATGCCAGGCCACAATCACGGCGCTGCCTGATGCCTGCGCCGACAATCCGTAGACACCCTCAGCTGTCGGCACCTCGCGAATCGCCATATAGACATCGTCGTCCCAAGGGAATTCCTCCTGCATTCGCTTCCAAACGGCCCAGACGGTACCATCTTCGGAGACTGCGACTCCCCCTGTGTCATCTGTGGTCAGGTGAGTCGCATCAGCAACCGACACGAGCTCCTCGCGTGACCAGGCGTTACCCCTCCACCTGGAAGCGTGGACTCCCCTGATGCCCGTGCCGCTCAGGCCAGCGTCCCAGATAGCCCAGAGATCGCCGGACCCGCTACGGGCAAGCCTGGCCTTCTTGTCGTCGTCCACTCCTGGGACGTCCGGCTCGTTGACAAGACCGCCGTAGTCCCAGCCCCAGTCCTCCAGGACCGCGTACTCTATGTCCGTAGAAGTCGTGTACCCGTTTCCTGTCCATACCACGATCGGGCGTCCGTCCGGGAGCAACTCCATGTCGCCCATGGAGATGTTCCCGGGACTCGTATCGACCACTGCAGGCGTACTCCAACCATCGGTATCTCGCACGGCAGCGTAGATCCGGGGAGGCTCTCCAGGGGGGAAGTCGGAAACCCAGGCCACAAAGGCCCGTCCCCCGGGGTCCAGTGCCACAACAGAATCCTGGTCATTCTCATCCTGGAAGCCGATCTGCTCTACCTCACTCCATGAGTGCCCGTCCCAGTGGCGCACGAAAACATCTCTATCTGAGCGTCCCGGCGCCCTCGCGTCACGGGTAACCAAGACATCATCGCTGCTTGCGGCATAGATGCTGTACCAGTCGTACCTGCCGCCCTGGCTGAACACGGTTTCGGGAGGGGTCCATGCCGCTCCGTCCCAGCGGCTGACCACTTGCTCGTAACCATCCCCGTACCGTTCCCATATCACCCAGGGCACGCCGTCAGACCCCGCGGAGACAAATGGGACCCGGTCCATTCCTGTGTTTGGCGCATGTAGAAGCATCTGCTCCGACTGCCCCGTGTCTGAGATTGTGACGTAGACAATCTCGTCATCCATCTCCTCAGGATCGAGAACAGACCAGATGGCGAAGGCAGTTCCGTCCGCAGATAGCGCCACCCCCGGGGCAACGCAGTCGTAGTCATCGTCCTCCCCGACAAGCACCGCCTCGCTCCAAAGCCCCGCGCCGATGGCGTTGCTGGCGGAGAGAGCGGCCAAGAGGGTGATCCCGAGTGCTAGAGAGAATCTCAGCCTGTGATCCGACGAATCGCTCATGACAACCAGCTCCATGTGGATGTCCCACGGATGTGTGTGGTGAGCTTAGTGCATTGTGTCCGAGATAGCAAGTGAACATGCGGCAGAGTGAACCAACGTAGATATGGGACGAGTGGTGGCCTCAGAGCCCTGAAACCGACCCCCGGCCAGTATAGGCTCAGACCGTGTCAGCGTCCTGTGCGAACCACCCCTGCGTCCTCAAGGCTATCCGCACCAGCATGAGCATCACCGGCACCTCGATGAGCACGCCCACGACCGTCGCGAGCGCGGCGCCCGATGAAAGCCCGAAGAGCATGACCGCCGTCGCGATGGCGACCTCGAAGTGGTTCGAGGCTCCTATCATCGCGGAGGGGGCCGCGTCTTCGTATGAGAGCTTCATGACGCGCGCGGCCCAGTAGCCGATCCAGAAGATGAGGTTGGTCTGGATGAAGAGCGGGATGGCGATCCAGAGAATGGTCAGCGGGTTGGCGAGGATGACGTCACCCTTGAACGAGAAGAGAAGTACGAGAGTGATGAGGAGCGCGGTGATTGTCACGGGCGTCAGCACGTGGAGGAATTTCTTCTTGAACCACTCCTCCCCTTTCGCCCGGACGATGCCCTTGCGCGAGAGGTAGCCGGCGACGAGCGGCAGCGCGACATAGATCCCGACGGAGAGAACGAGCGCCTGCCACGGCACCGGCAGCCTGCCCACGCCGAGAAGGAACCCGCCCAGCAGGCCGTAGAGCACGAGCATGGTGAGCGAGTTGATGGCCACCATGACGAGCGTGTGCCCGTCGTTGCCCTTCGCGAGGTACCCCCACACGAGCACCATCGCGGTGCACGGCGCTATCCCCAGGAGAATGCACCCCGCGAGGTAGCTGCGCCAGAGCGGCACCTCGAGCATCTTGATTCCATCGCGGAGGATGACCTGGCCCGCGCCGTAGACCGCGCCAACGTCGAGGTCGAGTCCGAGCGGCATCTTGACGTAGTCGACGGCGTCCGGCCCTATGAACTGGCGGAAGAGGACGCCCAGGAAGAAGACCGAGATCGCGTACATCGTGAACGGCTTGATGGCCCAGTTGAGGACGAGAGTCAGGCCGACCGGCTTCGCGCTGCGACCCGCCTTCAGGACCTCCTGGAAATCGATCTTGACCATGCTTGGGTACATCATGAAGAAGAGACAGATGGCGATGGGAATGGACACCACCGGGGCGCCGTCAACGTGGATGGCGAGTCCGTCGAGAAAGCGCGCGGCGCCCGGCGCGAGTTTCCCGAGCACGATACCCGCGACGATGCAGAGCGCAACCCACGCGGTGAGATAGCGCTCAAAAGCGGACAGTCCTTTCGCTTCCTTCGTGATGCACGCTTTCGCCGCCACGCTCCGACACCCCTTCGTCCTCACACTGCTGTTCGCGCTCGGGCCGCCGGAATATCCGGCGGCCCTTGAGATCGATACTCGACTCACACCGGCGGTCAGTAGCTGTTCATGAACGGGATCAGCGAGGCCAGCCCGACGGTGAAGATGGCGATGATGCTGGCAATGATCCCGATCAGAGCGAGCACGCCGTAAATGGTGAAGTAGGTCTTGAGCTTCGACATCGCGCCGTATAGCTCCATCCTGCTGCCGCTCGCCTGAGTCGCCTCGACGGCCGACGCCGACTGAAGAAGCAGAACGCCGATCCAAATGGGCAGCCAACAGACGATGAGGCCCACGATCGTGAGGGCGATGAGAGCCCCGTAGATGATCATGAGCACGCCAAGGAACTTCATCCAGCCCTTCGCCGCGAACAACGGAGCGCTGACCTCGCGGACGAGTTGCTGCTCATTGCCCCCGGAGGGGGTGAGACCACCGGTCACATCTCCCACGATCCACCTCCTTGCCTGACACCAGGAAGGACCCCTGACACTCGCGGCAGGCTAGCACCGACGGCGCGCGACGGTCAAGTAGCTGTCTCATGAGGCCTTTCAGCGGCCGCCCTGAACGAGTTGCTCGAGCGCGCCCGGCAGCGTCTCAACGAACGCGCGGATCTCATCGCGGACGCGCCGGTAGACGACCAGCGCTTCATCGTCACTGGGGGCCTCGCGCGCGGATCTACTCCGTGGGGTTCGACGCCGGCGGAGCAGGTATCAATGACGTCCGGCTTCAGGTGGCGCGCCCACCCTTCAGCCATCTGGCTTCTGCAGGAGTTGCCGGTGCAGAGGAACAGTACCTTGACCTTCGCAGCGTCGCTCATCCCGTGAGCATCTCCATCAGTTCCACGACCGACGGCACGCGCCCGGACACTTTGACGTCCCCGTCCACGACGAGCGCCGGCGTGAGCGTCACGCAGCCGTCATCATGAAATAGACGCCACCGAACATGACCAGCACTCCGCACACGCGTCTCAGTGCCAGCGCCCCCTTCGAACGCTCGGTCCAGTTGAGATACCCCTGCACGACCTCGGTCAAGGTGCCGGCCAGCACGATGACCGCGCTGTGGCCGATGCCGTAGACAATCAGGAGCAGCGCGCCGTACCCTGGACTGGACGACGTGGCGCGCAGAGCTGCGCCCAGCATCGGCGCCACGAAGGCGAACGTGCACGGGCCCACGGCGACTCCGAACACAAGGCCCAGAACGAACGCCGCCACCGGCCCCCTCTTCCTCGTGCTCAGATCTCCGAGCCCCGGCCACGACTGTGGCATGACGTCCAGAAGAGCCAGGCCGACGACGATGAGGACCGCGGCGACAGCGTAGTTGCCGACGCGTCCGATGTCTCCGACCGTCCTGCCGGCTGCGGCCGTCGCCGCGCCCACCGCCGCGATCGTCAGGAGAATGCCCAGGGAGAATACCAGTGAGAGATAGAAGGCCCGCCGGTTGCTCATCCTGCCCTGGCCGTTCACGAACCCGACTATGAGCGGGATGCTCGCCAGGTGGCACGGGCTCAGCACGACGCTGAAGACTCCCCAGGCGAATGACGCGGCCAGCGCCGCGTGCGTCGCCCCTTCGACTGCCCGGCCGAGCGCCGCGAACATCTCACCCATTCGACCCCGTCCTTCCTGTCGCCTGCACGGCTACTTCTCGCACCCGCAGTCGACGTTGCCGGCGAGGATATCCTTCCAGTCACCGATGACGTCGTGCGTCCAGCAGTCGTCCGCCCCGGCGGCCTCGCGCATGACGAGCGCGAGTATATACGCCAACTCCTTGACGGTGGACCCTGCTTCCATGGCGCCCTTGAAATGCTTGAGCACGCACGGTTTCGAGCGGGCCTTGATGGAGAGCGCGAAGCAGATGAACTGGTAGGTCTTCTCGTCTATCGTGCGTTTGTCCTTGTACAACTCGTCCATCTGATCCAGCTGCTCAGCGAATTCAGGGAAGAACTCGGCCAGCATCCGCAAGGTTCACCTCCTGACGGACTTGTCGTCCGATGGGGCAAGACTGTCGCGCACCGCGCTTCGTGTGGGTTCCGGCTTGCGCACCTTGCTCAGGCTGGCTTCCACCTCGCTCCGAATGTACGAAAGAAAGGTCGGCTTGTCCCCTACGAAGCCCCAGATCGCGTCCAGGTTCGCCCACTCCCGCTGCTCTCCGCCTCGGAACTCGACGACTACCACAGAGTTCTCCGTGATGTGGTAATCGTCCACGAAGTGCTCGCTCCCGGGATCGTCCAGGTTCGCGACGCGCCATTCCAGCTCTCCGTCGTCCAGCTCTTCAGTGAAGCAGGAGCTAAGCGCCTCATCCGTGTACGCCTCGAACTTGAGGCAGGTGTCGCAGCGGAGCGTGCGATGGAAGTAGTAGACAACAACTCTGTCGGGGCGGGGCGCACGTGGCTCCTCAGATTCCGACGAATCGGGAACGTCCCCGCCGCTCGCCGGAACGGCAGCCGTGTCCGGTGGTCCGGGGACGATGCCGGACGGACCCGCGGCACCGACGGACAGGGCGACCGAACCGACAAGGAGAGCGACGACGACGAGCGTCTGGATGGTAGGAATCGCGCGCATACAAACCCCCGATCTACAACTTCCCAACATCAGCTGAGCATGGCCTTGATGTCCTCCACCGACAGCAGCTTGCCGGTCGATTTGACCTCGCCGTCGATGACGAGTCCCGGCGTCATCATCACGCCGAACTTCACGATCTCGTTTATCTCTGTCACCTTCTCGATCTCACAGTCGAGCCCGACTTCGGCGACGGCACTCTCCACGCGCTCGGTGAGCGCCTTGCACCTGGGGCAACCCGAGCCCAGCACCTGTATCTTCATCCCGGCCTTCCTCCTATCCAAACAGCGCCCCGTAGATGATCCCGGAAGCTGTGGCCATCACGACCACCAACGAAACGTAGACCAGCGTCTTCTTTGTCCCCATCACGCTCCTGATGACAAGCATGTTCGGCAGTGACAGCGCCGGACCGGCAAGGAGAAGCGCGAGAGCGGGGCCCTTACCCATACCGTTCCCGATCAG
>JBDRTQ010000154.1:0-18547 GCA_043823885.1 Candidatus Eiseniibacteriota bacterium
GGACGCCTCATCTCGAAGATGTACGAGATGGGGGAGGTGCTTTCGAAGACGGACGGGGAGGAGGCCTTTGAAATGAGGGTGCGCGTATCGAAGGCCGACGGGGAACGACTGCGCAAGCTCGGTGTCGTGCGGGAGCCTGGAGGCAGCCGCGCGATAAGCGGAGAAGACCCGGAGTGAGCGCCCCGCACATCACGAACCGGGCCATGTCGTTCAGAAGCGGGCGAGGAGACCTGCCAGGTCTCGCGCCGTCTCCTGGTCGAACTTGATGCGGAGGCGCACGAACGGACCGCGTTCGCTGTGCCCTGATTCCGCGAAGTCCTGGTCCTCGAACCCCGTGAAGCTGTAGCCCACGCCGAGCCACGCGTTATCGACGATGTTGTATCCGACCGAGGCGGCCGCGTAGTAGTCGAACTGACGCGAATTCCACGAGTGCAGCGTGCTCCCGCGCACCCCGACGTCCCATCGCTCTCCGACGCCCTTCCTGAGCTCCAGGCCCACGAGATCGGTGTAGCCGTCGTGGGACACGCCGTCGATGTCCGTGAGCGTATACCTCGCGCCATACTGCGCGGACACCTCGTATCCGTCGCCCGGACTCCAGTTCGCGCTCGCGTTGCCTACGACGCGTCCGGAATCGCAGTCCGGATCTTCGCCGACGTCCTCCTCGAGAATGAGGTCTATGCGGCAGAGCAGGGCCAGTGTCGATCGTTCAGGCCGGAGCGCCAGCCCGAGTCTCAGGCAAGCGTCGGTGTGGTCCGGGAGGTCGGCCGGGGAAGAAGTGAGGATCCGGGCGGAGAGGGACATCCCCAGCCCGCGCGCGGGTTCCCCGTGCACCCCGGCGACCACGCCGAGCCTGTCCTCGCGGCTTGAAGAGCGGTGCTCTACGCGGGAGTTCCACGACGCTCCCGTTCCGTGATAGGCGACTCCGAGCGACATCGCCGTGAAGTCGCCGCCGTCGTTCGGACCGCCGAGCCCGGCGGGATCGGCCGAGACGCTGTCGGTCCCCGAGAGCGTTCGACTGTCTTCCAGTCCGACGTCCACGTTCCAGTTCTCTCGCAGCCGCCACGTCTGTCTGACGCCCAGGTTCGCGAAGATACGGTCCGCTCTCTCGACGTAGTGCCGCCCGAGCGAGGCGTCCACCTGTCCTCCGGACCACGGTCTGGCCTTGGCTCCCGCCCTCGTCCGCGCGCTCGTCCTCTCGTTGTCTTCGGACAGCTCGTGCTCCGCGAACAGCGTCAGGGGTATCGCAAGCCTGTAGTCCGCCCCGGCCGTCGTGCGAGTGGGGAAGTCCGGGTTGGCGTTCATGCCCGGCAGGGACTGCTCGCGATCGACCCTGAGCAGCATGCGCTCCCCGAGAACCCGATAGCTGCCGCCGGTGGTCAGCTGTTGCGAGGCCCTCTTCGCTCCGCTCTCGAGCGCGTCCTCGGCGTGCCTGAAGCCCGCCCGAAGCGTGCCGCGCCCGCGCGAGAGGTGCACGTCGGCCTCGCCGACGTCGCGGCGCGCATCGGACGTGAGGTCGTACCGACGGTACGCCTGCCCGCTCAGTCTGAGCATCTCGGTGAACCTGTGAGAGACCTCTATCCCCAGCTTGCGGGTTCCGGCCTCCGCCGCGTTCTGGTGTCCGAGTCCGAACCCGGTCCCGAGCTTGCGCGCGTAGGCTCTACCGTCCAGTCGTCCGGAGCGGTGTCGCAGCTCGACCAGGTACGCGTCGGCGCCCACGGGCTCGAGGTCGACGTGCTTTTCGCTTCGCGCGAACTCCGCCACAAGTGTGGTGTTCCGACCGAAGTCGACGGTGGCGTCCGCGCCGACGAGGCTGTCGTCCCGGTTCCCGTGCCTCTCGCTGACGTACGTGCTTCCGACCTCGACGGCCCGGTCGAGGAACCGCACGGCGGCGCGTCCCCCGTATATCCACGACCTGTCGCGCGCCTCGTCGGACTCGTAGTCGACCACCACGTACACGGGGTTCAGCCCGGCGTCCCTGCTCGGTATCAGTTCCATGAAGAAGAGCGTTCCGTTGCCGTAGTCGATGTCGTAGTCGCGGTGGCGGGTCATGACTCTGGTCGTCAAGACGTCGTTGCTTCCGAGCCGGTCGCGAGTCTCTATCGACACGCTCTCCGAATTCATCGCCACGCACCTGCGGGAGAGCCGATAGAGCCCCGAGGTCCCGTCGCCCCGGATCTCGTCCCGGACGAAGGCCCGGTTGGTCTCACTGGCGAACACCGTCAGCCCAACGCGCTCGGTGTCGATCCCGGACTTGAAACCGTTCACGGCCCGGCTGTAGCGGGACAGCTCCGTGACCGTGAGGCCGGTCACGTAGTCCCCGTGCAGCGCGTAGAACTGCTCCCGCTCGAGCCTGACGTAGAGCTTCCCCGTGCTCGGGGCGTCCGCGGTCTGTTCGGTCGCGTCACCGTAGAGCGTGTAGTACGCGTCCGGGTCGACCGTGCGGAAGAGCGCTTCGTCGCCCTCGCTCCTCTCACTGTCGTAGGAGAGCGTGAGCAGGCAACGCCCCGGGACCATGCCTCTGGCGAAGAACACCACGCGCCCTTCTTCGTAGTAGTCGTCCTCCTCCTCGTGGTTCAGGGCCTCCGCGTGACCGGCGACCGTCCTGTACCCCAGCGTTCCCTCCGCAAGCCCGACCAGGATCCAGTCACGTTCCTCCGGTCTCAGCCACGCACGGAGTTCGTGTTCCCCGTTCTCCAGGTGGAACCGGAGAACGACCTCCCCGGACGTCGATGTGGGTTCGAGCCTCACGAACGCCATCCCCCGATCCTCGATGGTGAACGTCGCGTCGTTCCCGCTCACTCCGGCCGGCCGCTCCCTCTCGGGTGACTCGCGGTCTCGCAGGGGGGCGTAGGGCGGATCGACCGACAGCGTCCCCAGAACGCCCGTGCGTGCCGGGTGTCCGTCCCTGTCCGTGAGCCGGACGGCCAGGGTGGGCGCGCTCCTTCCGTCGGCGATCGCGAGCGATTCGCCCGGTATCAGCTCTGCGTGAACGGGCGGACCGGAGTAGTGCACAGTCCTCTCGATGGTGCCCACCTTCGCGCCGTGTCCGTCTACGGCGGTCACGACGAAACGCGTGTCTCCCTCGTCCAGGTCCACGCCGCTCCACCGCGTGACGGCCACCGTGCCGTCCGCGCTCTCGACGGTCCCGTCGAAGGCACGCCGGCTCACCTCGTTCCCGTTCATTGAGAGGCTGAGTCTATGCGCCGGGTCGTGTTTCACTTCCAGCCGGACGCTGGGGATGTGGGGATGCTGGCCCGGCTCCGGCGACACCCACTCGAGGCCAGGCGTGAGCGTTTCGGGCGGGGACTCGTCGTGGTCATCGTCGCTCGGGTCGTTCGACTCACCTGTGTCGCCCGAAGTGGGCGAGTAGTCCGCGTCAACCGAAGCGAGCGAGTGGTCTGCGCCCGGAACCGACCCGTCGCGAGTGGAGAGAGCCTCGACGCGGAAATCGGCCCGTCCCAGCGCGCCTCCCGCGAGATCGAGAAACTGCGAACAGGCTCGGCCGGCAAACCGGCTGCTCTGTTTTTCGGGGGACGCGTCATACCCCGCCGGCAGGCTCTCAAGGTCGAGCTGCACGACGTGAGACCCCGCTGGCACACCCTCGAAGTGGTACATCCCGCGCCTGTCCGTGACCACTGAGGTTCCGTCCTCGAGGTAGATGCGAACGCCCGCGACGCCACGGTCGCTCGTGGCGCCATAGCCGGGAGCGTCACCGCTCAGGCCTCCAGGTTCCGTCACACGGCCCACTATGACGCCCCTGCTGCGGAACAGGTCTTCTCTGACCTCCACGGTTGCCACGGCGGTGTTCGACGTGACGAGACCCGCGGCCTCGGCCGAGGCGCTGTTGACCGCCGCGCCGGGCTTCGCGCCCGCGGCGACCTCTACGACGTATCCCACGGTCGCTATCTCGCCGCCCGAGAGCTGCCCAAGTTCGAACATCAGGGTCCGTCCGTCACGTGAGATCGCGGGGTCTGGAGCACTCTGGCCGACGACGGTCGCTGAGCCCGCCTGATAGCGGAACCCCAGCGGCAGCAGGTCTTCGAGGATGACCCCCCCGAGTTCGCCGGATGTCAGATTGGCCAGGCTCAGGTCGTAGCGAAGGAAGTCACCTACGGACACGGCGCTCCGGGTTGCTGACTTGGTCAGGAACAACGACTCGGCGTCCGTGGTGACCGGGTCCACCGGATAGTCCATGCAGAATCCGGGGCGGTCAACGATCACGAACGGTTCTCCCCTGGAGCCCGGCTCCTCAATAATGACCGGACCGTGTCCCGGGGTCTGCATCTCAGGAAGCTCCTCGGTCGGGACCGTCGACGAAGCGTCGTAGCCCTGAGGCGGGGACACGGCAAGTCGGTATCGGCCTGGCAGGACAGACGGGAAGCGGAATTCTCCGGAGGAGAGCTCGTGGATGACACCCCCGCTGTCCGTGACCTGTCCACCGGTGATCAGCGTGGCCGGGAACAGCGACTCACCGTCGTAGCTGTAGACGGTCGCGGGGCTCTCCGTGTCCGCATCAACGAGCGTGACCACTGCTCCGTCGAGAGGCATTCCCGTTCGGCTGTCGAACACGTGGCCGGACGGGTCGACCGGGACCATTGTAGTGGCGGCATCGGTCGGGTCCGTTGGATCCTCGTAGCTCACATAGATTGACCCGCTCCCGCCCACACTGAGGAGACCGTCGTGCTCGCGGCCGCCGCCGCTCGCGTGCGTCAACCGGACGTAGCCCACGAACACTCCGGCGTCGGCGGCGATCTCCGTGAGCCTGAGCAGCTCTCGATCGCCGGTCGACGCGCTGCCAGCAGTCAACAGAACGGTCTCGACCACAAGTGGATCGCGGTTCTCGTCGCCGTCCGTGACCCGCACAAAGACCGATTCCTGGCAATTGAAGAAGCCGGTGGGGACAAGAGGCACCGGTTCGGTCAGGTCGATGGGTTCGTTGGAGCAGGGATTCCAGGGGACCGGCGAGAGCGCGAACGGGCCATCTTCGTCTCCCGTGGTGCTCCAGAACGTAGGTGGAACCGGTAGAGATTCCGCGGACGGGTTCGACGCCGCGCACACCAGCATGTCGAGCGCGCACAGAGTCGGTGTATGCGCGACAGTAACCGTCACCTCATTTGACACAGCCACCAGTCCGGCGACCCCACCGGACCCGTAAGTTCCCGTCGCCGTGTTGACGATCTCCGTTCCCGGGGGAACCGCCCACGCGCTCGTCTGCGCGAGGGCAACGATCGTACTGACGATGATGGCAGCGTGGCTGCGGCACATACGGAGCCCCAATTAGGTTCGCGGCCGGCCGCTCCTCTGAGCGGCCGGCGCTGTCTTCTCCGACCTGCATGTCAACACGTACCCTCAGTCGACCGTGACGTCGAACGTGACGGTCGCACTCCCGCCGGCAGCAAGAGCAGCGAGAGCGACCGTAATGGCGGACGAATTCGTGACGTTGTAGTCGCCCGCATCCGCGTCGGCGGCGTCGGTCAGCCCCGAAGCGTCAAGGGTCATCGTGCCGGCCGAGTAGGTCGTGTTCGTCGGGATCGCGTCGACGATGACCACGTTGGTGGCGCCGGCCGATCCCGAGTTGCTCACGGTGATCGTGTAGCGCACCGTGGCTCCGGGAATGGCCTTCGGGTTGGTCGCGCCGTTGATCGGATCCGTCACCACGACCGAGGACTTGGCCACGCCTATCGTTGCCGTGACGACCGTGTACGCGTCTCTGCTGGAGTGCTGACCGTCGTACAGCGCGTCGGCCGTTCCGGCGGCGTCGGCAAAGACGATCTCTACGGTCGCAGGGTTGTCGGCGATACCGCTGTCATCCGACGTGATGTCGGCGCCCTGGCTGCCGGAAGTCCCGCCAACGGCCGTCTGGGCGATAAGATCGTAAAGAGCACCGTCGTCGTCGGCCCGGTCCAGAGGGATCGCGCCAACAACGAAGACCGGGATGGACGTGTCGGCGGCCAGCTCGTCTATGTAGGTCTCCGTGTCCGTTGCGATGTCGTACGTACCGTTGCCGTTGGCGTCGACGTATGCCTGGACACCGGTGGCGTCGAAGTTGTCCGTGGCGCCTCCCCAGGCGCCGGCGGCGGCCTGGGCGGTCAACGAGTAGTCTTGTACCGTGTTGCCGTCGTTTGTGACGGCGAAGGTCAGAACCTGCGCGGTAGCGCCCGGGACGACCTCTACGGCTCCGACATCGTTCGTGGATACGGTCAGGTCGACTCTGTTGTCGACCACGAAGCTCACAATGTCCGTGACCGGTGTCTGGTCTATTCCACCCACCTGATAGTCAATGGTCGCCGTGTTGTCCACGCTGGTACCCGAAGCGGTTCCGGTGGCCAGTGCGTTGAGTGTCATGCCCATGATGAGCACCCCGGCCAGGAGCGGGCTCACGAGGCCCGTAACAGTGCATCGTCTCATCTTTCCCTCCCTTGTGTGGTTCCTCCACGTGCGAGGTCCCGCTGGTCAGCGTCAACATCCTGTGAATCACCAATTCAGCGCTCAGTCAAGACGCGCCCTGAATTCGACAGACCCTCTCTGATCAGGCGCCAGCGTGGCACCGAGCGTCCAGCGGATGTGCGTGTACTCGGACGCGGACGCGGCTCGCTCGCCGCCATCACCGTCCGGCATCCGAAGTTCCTCGGGGGGAGCGAAGACCTCCCCTCCGTCGACCGAATAGGTGACGATGGTCCCGTTGCCCGATGTGCTACCCGCCATGTAGGTCATGTGGTCGGGGATCGGATTTGTGATGACGACGCTCTCCGCCGTCTCTGCTCCCGCGTTCGAGTAGTGGATCGTGTAGATGACCTCATCTCCGGGGACAACCGTCGCTGCCTCGATACGCCTCAGCTCCGGCCGCCCCTCGTGGTTGAGCACCTCGATCTCGGTTTCGGCCACCGTCTTGAGCTCAACCGCACGAGTCTCGTCGGCCCGTATCGCGGCCGCCGGGCAAACGAGCAGGAGAGCCGCCAGCGTCAGACTGATTCTCTTCATGTCTCCTCCTTGTGTTCTCCTAGTCGATCACCACGTCGAAACTGACACTCTGCGTGGGCGCACCGGCTTCGACATCGCCGAGCGCCACGGTTATCGTATCAACGGTTGTCGCGCCCACGTCCCCCGCGTCTCCGTCCGCGCCGTCCGTCAGAGACACACCGTTGAGCGACAGAGTACCCGGGACATACGTTGTGTCGTCCGGTACCGGGTCCGTGATGACGAGGTTCCTGGCCGTCCCCGAGCCCGCGACCATTACCGCTATCGAGTACGAGATGGCGGCTCCCGGCACCGGCTCCGTCCCACCGAACAGATCGGCCACGACCGCCGACTTGACCAACGACACCGAGACGCTCGTCACCGCGTAGGTACCCACGGCGCTGGCTACACCGCCGGACTGACCGATGACGGCGTCCACCCCACAGTCTCCACCAGCTCCCGGGAACACGGTTCCGGACTCGCCCGTACCGAGGTCGGACGCGGCAATCAGCTCGCTCCTGCCGGTGTTGCCGGTGACCGCGCCGCCCGGGATGTTGTTCAGCACAAACACGACCATCGATTCATCGGCGGCGAGCGTGGGGTTGCCGAACGGCTCGACGTACATGACGTCGAGTTCGGGCTCGAACACACCGCTGCCGTTGGCGTCCAGGTATATGTCTACGAAGACCGGGTCGAAATCGTCCCCGGACAGCGCGCTCTGGCCCGAGAGCGTGTATGAGTCGGGTCCGTTTCCGGTGTTCGTGAGGAGGAACGTCAGGACCCTCGAGGAGTCGCCGGGGCAGACCGTCACATGTGAGGCGTCCTGCCAGACGACGTTGACATCCGTCAACTGGGCCACGGTCGTCGCCGCGATGTTGCTGTGCTGAGTGAAGTCGTTCGAGTCCACCGTGTACGTGGCGACCGCCTGATTGACGATGTCCGTGCACGGCGGAGTCCCGTCGGCGGCCGAGGCCACCGGCCAGAGCAGCGCCGCCGCAACGACACCGGCGAACGGTGTCATTCCCGGGCAGCGGCGGCCGCCGCGTCTGTCGGAAGCGGCGCCTCTCATCGCACCCTCACTCTGAGCAGGAGGCTGAAGCTTGGGTGGTTCATTCCGTCCGACCCCGCGAAGGCTCCGCCGGGACCCACCCTCAGGTGTGTGACCGTGTCGTCGCATCCGTCGCCGTCCGGTGTCGGCACGTACACATACGAAACACCGTCGTCGTCGGAGAAGTCGATGTCGTCGGTGGTGCTCGACAGGGAAGTGAATTCGTAGGCGAGCCCGCTCGGCGTCGCGCCGTCCTGAAAGAGAACCGGACCGGACCCGGGGCCGTCGATGTCGCCGACGAACAGGGCGGTGCCATCGGGTATCGGGTCAGTGGTCAAGACCGAATTGACGTCGGTGGCCCCGGTTCCGCTGTTCGTAGCTGTTACTGTGTAGAGGATCGTCGCCCCGGGAATCGCCTTCGGGTTGGTCGAGCCGTTGACCGGGTCGCTTGCGGTGCTGGCCGACTTGACGACCGTGATGTCGGGGTCGCTTGTGCAGGTGATGGAGCCCGTGAGCGTGAAGTCGCCCTGTCCCGAGTATGCGTCCGCGACGAGGTAGTAGGTTCCTCCTGCGGTCGCCGTGAACGTGAACGTAGACCCGTCCGGGTAGGCGTCGTCCCCCGCGACGCAACTCCCGGCCGGATCGCCGCAGTCGGTGATCAGATAGATGGAATCATCGAACCCGTCGGTGGTCATCGTGACAGTGAGCACGTCACCGGCGCCGAGTGTCGCGTAGTAGACGAGGTCGCTCCCGGCAGCGGAGTAGCCGGTGCATCCCCCCGAGCCCGGGTCGTAGTCGTTGTTGGCGAATTCCAGGCTGCCGGTGATCGTGAACGGGCCGCAGGGGATGTGGATGGCGCCCGCGCACGTGTCGTTGGTTGGAGGTGAGGGAGGCGAGCCGATGCACACGGCGTCAAAGTAGTGGTCTGCGCCGTCCCTTCCCGCGTAGCGGAAGGCTATCTCGACGGGGCCGCCGACGTAGGGGGACAGGTCGATGTCTACGATCCCGTACTCGTACGAAGCCCCGGGGAAGTCATTGTAGAAGTCGAACACGACCGCACCGTCTATCTCGGCGGTGAAGTTCGCGTTCGCCGTCCAGTACTTACTTCCCATCGTAGCGAAAAGGAGATGCTCACCCGCCTCTACCGTGTGGGTGAAGGCGAGCACCTCGTTCTGCTGCCTGTTGTCCTGCCACGCGACGCGGGCTGCATACGTGCCCGCGTACGGTGCGCCCGAGTCTTGCCTCCACCTGTATTTGAAGTACGTGATCTGCTGCGTCCAGCCGTTCGGGGGGAACGCGCCCTCGAATCCTTCGTAGTACGTGCAGCTCCTGCTCGCCCCCGGTCCAGGGGGCACGTCATGAGTGCACTCCCTGGGGGGCAGAGTGGACGATTCCACGCGCATCCTCGCGACGGCCGTCGCGGTGAAGACCAGGCTCACCATCAGAGCTCCAACCACCACGAGCGGTGTCCGTGCGCGCGCCCGCGCGCCCGCTGGCGCGGCCGCATGAAGCGCTATGTTCCCCCGCCACACCGCGCGGGGGCTCTCCTTGAGGTGCCTCTTCATCACGTTCCTGCTGTTGACCTGTGGGTGCCGACCCGCACTGCGCGACGTTCGCCGTTGCGTCCGCTCACAGTCCCACAGAGACTTCCGACAGCCCCTGAGCGACTATTCATTGCCTTGAAGCAATTAATCGAGTGCGACTCATGCAAGCGGCATGCCGAATCCCGGACTGTGAGATATGTCTTACTACGTCCGGCCAGTGCCGTATCTCCGGTGGCGAATCCAGGCCCACAACTCTGCCATCCTTCATCAGTTGTGGGGGATGGCCTTGAGTGTGGACGCGGAGAGTCGGCTCGTCGCGGCGCCGTGATGAGCGGCCGGGAGGAGGCGGTCAGCCCGCGGGCACCTGCGGGCGTGAGAGGTCGAATAGATGGTCCGCGCCGCGGGCGGACTGACCTGAGGTGGAAGGCGCGACGGGCGGGCAGTAGACTTGGTGGCCGGATTCCCGTCGAGGGGGCTCTTCGCGCCGGCAATCCCGTCGCGCCGGCAATCTTGCTTTGCACGGCCCCGGAGCCGGTGCTATCCTTGGTTGCTTACTTGGCCCGGCTGTCGGGCCGTTTCTGACTGTCGGAATACCCTCGAGGCGCCAAGGAGAACGAGATGCCGATCCTGAACTCGAAGACGGGCAAGATTCGCAAGAGTTACTCGGTGGACGACCTCAGGAGCGCCGCGAACCTGATGCGGGGCTACGACCTTGTTTCGCTGTGCGCGGCGGGTTCCGGTCACTCCGGCGGGACGCTGTCCATCATGGACCTCACGGCGGCGCTCTACCTGCACGTCGCCAACCACGACCCCAAGGACCCCGACTGGAAGGACCGCGACAGAATCATCTGGTCGGCCGGGCACAAGGCGCCGTCGCTCTATCTCGGGCTCGGGGCGTCCGGCTACTACGACATCGAAGAGGTCGTGACGCTGCGCAAGCTCTACTCTCCCTTCCAGGGACATCCACACTGGGTCAAGCTGCCCGGAGTCGAGGCTTCGACGGGATCTCTCGGACAGGGGTTGTCCATCAGCGTCGGCATCGCGCTGGCCGCGAGATTGAACAAGCAAGACTACCGCGTCTACTGCCTGATGGGGGACGGGGAGCAGCAGGAGGGGCAGGTCTGGGAGGCGGTCATGGAGGCCGGCCACTTCAAGATGGACAACGTCTGCGCGATCATCGACAGGAATCGTCTGCAGATCGACGGCTGGGTCAAGGACGTCATGAACGTCGAGCCCCTGGCGGACAAGTACCGCTCGTTCGACTGGCACGTCATCCACATCGACGGCCACGACATGGAGCAGATACTCGCCGCGTTCGAGGAGGCCAGGCACGTCAAGAACAAGCCGACGCTCATACTCGCGGACACCGTGAAGGGTAAGGGCGTCGACTTCATGGAGAACGTGGCGGGCTGGCACGGGAAACCGCCGAACGAGGAGGAGTTGTGGGACAGCCTCAGGCAGCTTGGGCTGGACAACATCCTCCCCGTCAAGAGGATGTTCAAGGCCGCCGAATCACACCAGAAGAAGGCGATGAAGACGCTCGAAGCCAAGCAGCCCCGCTTCTCGAAGGACTACTTCTGGAATCACACGAAGGACATGAAGGCAGACATGGACCCGACGAGAATGGGATTTGGTCGCGCCCTGGCCGAGCACGGCGACGACAAGCGTCTCGTCTGTCTCGGTGCGGACATCTCGGGGTCCATCACCATCAGCCAGTTCTACCAGGGCTTTCCGGAGCGTGCCGACCGCTGGTTTTCGGTGGGCATCGCCGAGCAGTCAGGCACGGGCGTGGCCGCCGGTCTGGCGAAGGAGGGGAAGCTTCCCGTCTTCGGGACGTACGGTGTCTTCGCCTCGGGCCGGAACCTCGACCAGCTGAGAACGACGGTATGCTACGGTGAGTTCAACGTGATGATCGCCGGGGCGCACGGCGGTGTCTCGGTCGGACCGGACGGAGCGACTCACCAGGCACTCGAAGAGCTGTTCCAGATGTGCGGCATTCCGAACATGAACGTCGAGGTGCCGTGCGACTCGGTCGAGACGAAGCGCGCCACTGAACACCTGCTCTTCAAGGTCAAGGGCCCGAAGTATGTGCGGTTCGCGCGCGAGGCGACCCCGGTCGTGACCGACAAGAAGACGCCGTACAAGTGGGGCAAGGCGAACGTCATCCGGTTCCGGGGCGCCAAGCCCGAATTCAGGAAGGCGTTCGAGCACTCTCTGGCCTCGACGTACAAGAACGAGAACGAGGACATCTCGATCATCGCGTGCGGTCCTTCCGTTCCCGAAGCCATGCGGGCGGCGTGGATCCTGAAGAACGAGTTCGACATTGAGACCAGGGTCGTGAACGTTCATACGGTCAAGCCGCTCGACCACACGGCCATCGTCAAGGCCGCGGCTGACACCGGTGTCGTGATAACGGCTGAGGAGCACCAGATAGGCGGCTTCGGCAACCTGGTGGCCGCCGTGATCGGGCGCTCCGAGAAGCTCTACGGCAAGCCGATCGTCATGGGCATGATCGGAGTCAAGGACCGCTTCGGCGAGTCGGGAGCCCCCTGGGAGCTGGTCAAGGAGTTCGAGGTCTCAGCGGAGCACATCGCGGCGGAGGCCAAGAGGCTATACGACCTGAAGGTCGCCAGGACCATCGGAGCATCCAGGCGGAAGGCACCCGCCAAGACCGCGACGAAGACAAAGAAGGTCGCAGGGAAGGCGAAGAAGTAGACTCCAGTTGCGTGACGCAACGAACGGGCCGTCCACGTGTGGGCGGCCCGTTCTTCTTGTGATGCACCCGCATGGCTGGAAGCCGTTCTCGCAGACCCTACCAGCTCAGCGTCACCCTCCCGCGCTTTTCATGATGATGTCGATGGCCCTCTTCGCGCCTCCGACATGTGACTTTGCACCGAGGACCAGCGTGATGGACTCGAAGAGCCCGCTCGCGCTGTCGCGGGCTCTGGGGTCGAATCGGATCTCATCCGCCCGAACGCTGAGGTTGTCCGGAAAACACGCCCCGAAGCCCGGGCCGAGGGTCAGGTGGAGAGACGCCGCCTTCGCGCTGATCAGAGCCAGCCGCCTCCCTCTGTGCCTGACGGTGACGGTACGGCCGGTTGCGGTCAGCGCGTCGCCCGCGAGCCCGTGCTGCAGGTAGAGGTGTTCGAGCACTCCGCGCAGGATCGTTCGAAGCAGGTCGGTGTTCAGCGCTTCAAAGAACCTCTGGGTGCACCCGACGAGGTGCCTGTCCGTGTCGGGGATGAGGTTCCTTGTGACGAAGTCGCGCACGTTCTCCTTCGCGAGCCTGCCCGGCGCGCGCTCCACCAGGAAGCCGGCGACCATGTCGAGCAGCTCGGATTCGTTCGCACGGAGCGCGCGGTACAGCACCTCCTCAAAGGACTCGCCGCCGTCGGCCACCCCCCTGGCACCAAGCTCATAGACGACGGCCCTGACGGGCTGCCACTCGTCGAAGCCCGCGGTCTGCGCCAGGTCGACAAGTCTGCCCATCGGCAGCATTGCGCTGGCTTCCTTGCGTCCGGTGTCCGCGGCGATGCGCAGGACGTCCTTCGCGAGCGCAATGACGTCCTCGTCCGGCCCGTCAACGAACCCCAGGCAGACGTCGTCATCGACCTTCCCGATGTCGAAGATGGCCACGGCACGGAGCGCGCCCCGGCGCGGAGAAACCAGCACGCGACCGTTCGAGATGAGGTGCCGGATGCGACGCCGCGTCAGTTGAGGGAACGTCCACCCGACTCCGGCAACGCCGCCGGTGGCCTCGTAGCAGCCCGAGCCGTGGACGAATCGGACCACGGCGTCGATGTTGTCGGGCGTGGCGACTCTGGAACGCAAGGGCCATCGTTTTCTGGCCTTTCCCCACATCCACCCCGTTCTGGCGATCTGCCAGAAGCCGTTCTTCTCCGCGATCCGTCTCGAAGCCTCGTTGCCTATCCATGTGGAGTAGCGGACCGTCCTGGGTCCGAGCGCCGAGGCTTCGCGGAACGTCGCGCGGTGGATCCGTTTGGAAAGGCCGAGTCCGTGGTAGTCGGGGTGGAGCCGGAGCCCCTCGAGCCACACCTCGCCCGGGGCGAGAACCGAGACCTTGGAGGTCCCGACGGGCCGCCCGCCGACGGTCGCGGTCAACAGGGCTCCACGCTTCTCGGCGAGCCACTTGTCCCAGACCAGAGGCATGTAATCGCTGCCGCCCCAGATGTGCTTCGACATCTCGAGTATGGCCGCTCGATCCTCGGGGCGAGCCCTGCGGACGCGGAGGTCGCCGATTCGTGGCTTGGTCCCGGGTGATGCTTTCTGTTTCCGTGCTGTCACTCTCTCACAACCCCTTTGCGATCACCCGTTGGTGAGCTCATCCAGCTTCCCGATGATATCGTCGGCGTGGCCCGTGATGCTGACCCTGGGCCACGTGTGCAACACTGTGCCGTCCTTGCCGATGAGGAACGTCGCCCGCGAGGCCTTTCCCGTCTCCCGGAGGACGCCGTAAGCATCGGCGATCGTCCCGTCGGGGTCGGCCAGCAAGGGGAAGGTCAGCTCGTTGTTCGAGGCGAACCGTCCGTGCGACTCGACGCCGTCGGTGCTGACGCCAATAACGACGGCGGAGCGCTTCTCGAATCTGGCCGCGGCATCTCGGAGGGCTCTCGCCTCACGCGTACATCCGCTGGTGTTGTCGCGCACGTAGAAGAAGAGCACGACGTTCTTCGCTCCCGAGAAGTCGGAGAGCTTCACGGTGGCGCCGTCCCAGGAAGTCGCGGAGAACGAAGGTGCCCTGTCGCCGGGTTTCAGACTCTCGGACATTGTGCCTCCAGTTTCCATTCAGGTCTTCGGATGTGGTCGACCCCGGGCAATCGGTGTCCGCGGTCGCGGCCTGTCACGGCAGACCGACGAAGACGGTGGATCCTACGGGGTCAGACGAGTGTATTAGAAGTGGGCGGGCTCCGCAAGGAACGGCGCCGCGTTCGAGTCGCCGTCAATTCGGGGGACGACTCCCGGGACCGTTGAGTCTTCTGTCCAGCCCTCTCAACGACGCCAGCCGCTTCCTGTCGAACTCCGGCGTCTCGCCGGGGATCTCGAGTATGAACGGCAGGTGGGAGAGGGCCCTGCAACCAACGATGGCGCGAAGGCCCTTCCGCCCCATGCGGCCATCGGTCCAGAGCGCGTGCCTGTCCTTGCGAGATCCCAGGTCCGCGGAGGAATCGTTGCCGTGGATGGCCCACACCCTGTCCATGCCCGGACCGGAGTCGAGCGAGGCGACCAGTTCGTCCAGAACCCGCTTTCTGGCGAGGTCGAATCCCAGCCCCCACAGATGGGCGGTGTCCAGGACGATGCCGACCCTGTCGCGCGGGAACGGTTCGACAAGTCTCGCGAGCTCGTCGACAGACAGTCCGATCTCCGTGCCCTTCCCGGCGCCGTTCTCGAGGGCGACCGTGGACCCGGGAGGCGCAAGCTCGAGCGACCGCCCGACCATCTCGATGGAACGGTCGATACCCGCGTCGGGTCCCTCACCCATGTGATTCCCGCAGTGGGTGATGACGGATCCTGCGCCGAGCTCGTGGGCTCGGGTCATGGCGGCCACCAGGCCCCCAAGCGATTTCTCTCTCAGTTCCGGGTCGGGCGACGCCGGGTTGATGAGATACGGGGTGTGCAGAACGACCGGGCCGATGCCGGCGCGGTCTATCTCCTCGATGAATCCGTCGCGCTCGTGGTTATCGAGCTTCCCGGTGCTCCAGCTCATCGGATTGCCCGAGAAGAGCTGGATGGTCTCGCAGCCGATGCCGGCGGCGTATCTGGCTGTGGCGGGCAGACTTGCCAGCTTCGGCACGTGAATTCCGAAGCGCATGCTCTCCTCCTCGGGGACATCATACCACATGAACGGCTTTTCATTTGCCCGCGCGCTTGCTAAGCGGTATGATCTACCATGGGTTACGACGGTTCGAACATCTCTGCCGGATTGCGGAGATGACACGTTCCGGCACTCCCAGGATTCGCCGTCGGCTCGTCCGGCGGCATCAGCGGTTAACTGTGTCCGGAATGAGCGGACGATACTGTGCCCGTCTGTGGCGGCCCCGTCATTGAGGCTGGGCCGCACGGACAGACAAGGGGGAAGAGGCATGAGACTGTCGGTAAGCCTCAGGTTGACGGCCGTCATCGCCGTCCTGCTGGTTGCAGTCAGCGCGACGGCCGGGGTCGTCACCCGCCATTACGAGTTCTCGGAGCCGCAGGTTGTATCCGAGGGCGCCTATCATCGGATTGCCATGAGCGGAGCCTGGAACTACGGAGAGCCCGGCGAGCCGGTGCTTCCGCTCGTCGGAGTCAGGCTGCTTCTACCGCCCGGCGAGGTCGTCTCCGACGTCCGCGTGACGCTTGGCGACAGGGTCGTTCTCGGAGACGGCTACACCATCGAGCCCGGCCAGATGCAGTACCCGTTGTCGCACGACGGACCGCACGTGGCCGCCGAGGCGGACTACGCCCCGGGCGCGACCTACCCCGCGTCTCTGACGTCCGAGCCGGTCTTCGGCCGATATCGCGGCTACGGCATCGCCAACGTCGCCCTCTCCCCGGTCGAGTACGAGGCCGGAACCGGCAGGGTCTCGTACTATACGAGCATGGACGTGGAGATCGTGACGGAATCGGATCCCGCCGGTGTGCGCGGCGTCCAGAAGATGATCCGCCACGACGACGCGACGCTCGGTCGGCTGTCCACGATGGTCGACAACCCGATGGACGCGACGCAGTATGCCGGCGTCGAGCGCGTGATGGAGGTCAGTCGTGCACTGGACCCCCTCCTTGCCTACGACTACATCATCGTGACGTCGAACGCCTGGGAAGGTTATCTGGACGTGTTCGTCGACTACCAGATGCAGCGCGGGAACAAGGTCGGTGTGTTCGTCAAGGAGTGGATCGTTCTCAACTACTCCGGTAACGACGTGCAGGCCCAGATCCGCAACTTCATCATCGACGCATACGACACGTGGACGCCCGAGTACGTGCTGTTGGTCGGTGACGGCGAGCCGTCGGACGCGAACGGTATCAAGGCGCGGGGTTTCTACTGCAACGCCTACGGCGAGATCGACACCAACATCGCCTCCGACCTCTACTACTCGGCCCTGGATGGAACCTGGAACAACGACGGCGACAGCTACTTCGGTGAGATCGGGGAGGAAGATTTCTATCCTGAGCTGGCCATCGGCCGCGTCGCCTGCAGCGTCGCGTCGGACGTCACGAACTTCGTGACGAAGACGATGCGCTACACGGAACAGCCGATCGTCGCCGAGTGCGACGAGGCGCTGATGGTCGGGGAACTACTCTGGGACGACCCGACCTGGGGCGGCGATTACAAGGAGGAGATCAGGCTCGGCAGCAGCGCCTGGGGCTACACCACGGCGGGCTTCCCTCCGACGATGAACGTGGACACGCTGTATGAGAAGACTTCCGGATCCTTGAGCATTACGACCCTGATCAACCAGATGGAAACGGGCATGAACATCGTCAACCACCTCGGTCACTGCAACGTCGACTACTTCATGAAGATGTCAAGCTCGAACATCCCATCGTTCGACAATGACGGCACCGTTCACAGCTTGAACTTCGTCTACTCGCAGGGCTGCTACGGGGGCTCGTTCGACAACCGCACCACCGGCGGCAGCTACGGCAGTGACTGTTTCGCGGAGAACTTCGCGTGCGACGACGACGGGGCCGTTGCCGTCGTCACTAACTCGCGCTACGGCTGGGGCGCGCACAGCAGCACGAACGGCTCGTCGCAGTACTTCGATCGAGAGTTCTTCGACGCGATGTTTGGCGAGGGTATCTACGCACTGGGTTACGTCAACAACGATTCGAAGATCGATGTTCTGTGGGCGATCGCCTTCGGCGCCAACCAGTGGTGCTTCTACGAGCTGACGCTGTTCGGTGACCCGGCGATGCATCTCTGGACGGCCGAGCCGATCGCGATGAGCGTGGCGCATGCTGGGGCCGTGATGGTCGGCCAGCCGGATTTCGATGTCGCAGTGACTGACGCATCGAGAGGCGCTGTCGAGGGCGCCGTCGTCACCATCTATACCGACGACTACTCAGTACATGACTCGGGTGTCACGGACGCGAGCGGGTCCGTCACGCTACATCCGAACGCAACGAGCGTGGAGACGATGTACGTCAAGGTGACGGCGCACGACCATCTCGTCAGCAACACGACGGCCGATATCGCGCCGGCGAGCGGTGTGTATCTCGCGCTTGACAGCTACAGCGTCGACGACGACACGGTCGGGGACAGCAACGGGAACGACGACGGAGCGGTCGGCGCGGGTGAGAATGTCGAGTTCATCGTGACCATAGGCAACTTCGGAACCGACATGGCCTACGGCGTCACCGCGACGCTCTCATCGGGCAGCAGTCGGATCGACATCCGCGACAGCGAGGAGCAGTTTGGGGATATCGCAGGTGGAGGTTTTGCCCAGTGCCTGGACGACTTCGAATTCTCCGTTGCGTCCGACACGCCGGACGGCGAGGTGATCCAGCTGACGCTGACGATGAGCGACACCGCGACACGAGAGACGTGGGAGTCGTACATCAACCTCATCGTTCACGCTCCGGTTCTCGAGTATGAAGCGCACATCGTGGACGACCCGGCGTTCGGCGGCAACGAGAACGGCTGTCCCGAGCCCGCGGAGGTCGTGGAGCTGGGTGTCACCATCAGCAACTCCGGCGGCGCGGTTGCGACCGGCGTTACGGGGACGATCTCCACGAGCGACCCCTACATCGTCATCAACGACGCCGTAGGTACGATCGCCTTCGTCAACCCCGACGGGTCGGCGACGTTCCAGCCGAATTTCAGAGTTACTATCCTACCGACGGCGCCCGTGGACCATGACATCGACTTCGACGTTGCCATCGTCGGTGATTGGGGCTACACGTCCTCCGTTCAGTTCAGCATCAGGACGCTTGGCAGCGACCACGCGGACGACATCGAGAGCGGCGAGGGACTGTGGACGCACGGAAGCGTGACCGCGGG